>NZ_JAPVZJ010000010.1:0-68683 GCF_041432295.1 Streptococcus sp. 27098_8_109 | reverse complement strand
TTTTCATCTGGCTCCTTCTTTTTTATTCTCAAAATTTTGTCTTATACTCAATGAAAATCAAAGAGCAAACTAGCAAACTAGCCGCAGGCTGTACTTGAGTACGGCAAGGCGACGTTGACGTGGTTTGAAGAGATTTTCGAAGAGTATTAGGCTTTTTCACGAATAACTAAACCACCATCTTCCATATCTGCTTCCAGATGTTTGGCATCTAGATGATCCAAGTGGAAGTCTGTTACCTTATCACGAATTTCTTGTTCAACCACGCGACGGAGAGGGCGAACACCCATGACTTCGTCATAACCTTCTTCTGTGATATAGTCTTTAGCCGCTTGACTGACTACCAAGTCAATGTCTTTCTTAGCCAAGGTTTGGTTAACTTCAGCCAACATCAAGTCCACAATCTTAGAAAGGTCTTCCTTAGTCAAGTGTGAGAACTCAATAACTGCGTTAAAGCGGTTAAGGAATTCTGGACGGAAGAACGGTTTCAAACGATCCATCAATTCTGGTTTATCCGCATCTTCTGTCAAGTTAGCTTCATAGCCAAATCCAGCATTTGAAGTCGCGATAATGACAGTGTTCTTGAAGTTCACCGTATTTCCTTGACCATCTGTCAAACGACCATCATCCAAGACTTGAAGGAGAAGGGTGATTACTTGAGGATCAGCCTTTTCAATTTCGTCCAAGAGAATGATAGAGTATGGATTGCGACGAACACGTTCTGTCAAGGTATTGCTATTGTCATCATATCCTACATATCCGGCTGTTGTACCAATTAGCTTAGATACAGCTGTGCGGTCACTGTATTCAGACATATCCAACCGAATGATAGCATCCTTAGTTCCAAACATATCCAGCGCCAATTGCTTAGCAAGTTCTGTCTTACCAACCCCCGTAGGCCCTACAAAGAGGAAGCTACCGATTGGGCGATTGCCTTCATCAAAACCAGCACGGTTACGACGGATGGCACGAGCTACAGCTTCAACTGCTTTATCTTGGCCAATAACCTTGTCTTGCAGACGATGAGCCATATCTTTCAAACGTTCGATGTCTGATGCTCCCATTTGAGATACTGGAATACCCGTCATACGTTCTACAGATTCAGCCACATCGTTGACACTTGCAGTCACTTTCATATCTTCTGTATGGTTTTCGATTTTCTTTTCCAATTCTGCAATGCGTGTTTTATAGTTTAGAGCTGCTTCAAAATCTTCTGCCTCAACAGCTTTTTCTTGCTTGTCTTTTTCTACCTCGATCTCCCGTTCAACAGCATGAACATCTGTTACAGGATGTTGTGCTGCCAAGTGAGCTGCCGTAACATCGACAAGGTCAATAGCCTTATCTGGCAAGCTACGTTGAGGAATATACTGGACAGAATAATCCACCGCTGCTTTTAGGACTTCATCTGGCAAGATGACATTGTGGTGTTGTTGATAGAGATCACGAATTCCTTGAAGGATTTTAAAGGTATCCTCTGCAGAAGGAGCATTAACCTTGACTTCGTTGAAACGACGAGCAAGAGCTGCATTTTTCAAGATAGTATTACGGTATTCATCTTGAGTCGTTGCGCCAATCACTGTCAATTCTCCACGTGAAAGAGCTGGTTTCAAGATATCAGCAAGACCTTTAGACCCTTGACCATCACCTGTGCTACCAGCCCCAAGAATTTGGTGAATTTCGTCGAAGAAAAGGATAATATTTCCAGCTTCTTTGACTTCGTTTACCAAGTTTTGAATGTTTTCTTCAAAGCTACCACGGTATTGAGTACCAGCCTCAAGACCAGAGATATCAATGGAAATAATTTCCTTATTCTTAATAGCAGCTGGAACATCACCATTCACAATGGCTTGCGCTAGGCCTTCGACAACGGCTGTCTTACCAACACCTGCGTCTCCAACCAAAACAGGATTGTTTTTGGTACGACGTGAGAGGATTTCAGATGTTTCTTGAATTTCCTTGTTTCGTCCGATAACAGGATCCAGCTTGCCCTCACGTGCTTCTGCTGTCAAGTTTCGACCTAGTTTTGCAAGGACACCGTCTTGTTTCATACCTGAAGACTGTTGTTTCATTTGTCCATCAGTTTCTGCATTTCCTGGCAATTGACCAGTTGCACGATAATGAGCAAATTCCTCAGGTGTGACTTCACGTCCATTAATTAAGTAGCGACGGTTTTCTGAACTATATCCACGCATACCACCCATCAATTGGTTAAATAAATCATCCATGTTGTTAAAATTATTAAAGTTGTTGTTCATATTCTTTACCTCTTTTTGTTATTTATTATTACTGATATTGACTATCTTTGACTTTTTCTTTAAAAAATTTAGACTAGCTAAATCGCTACTCTACGTACTATTTCTGGTTTTTCTTTTTCAAGCAGGAGTAGACTATCTTTACTTCTAAAGATTTCTAGATTAAACATAGACCCCACCTCTTTCTATTTTACTTTAAATAAGTGTTCTAGTAAGGCTTTCATTTACCTTACGTTCATAATATACTACATTAGTCAAAAAAGGTCAAGGAATTTGACTTTAATTGACCAATATTTTTTAAAAAGCAAAAACACCCTGAAACATCAGGGTGCCATTCTTACATCAAATACAAAATTGCTAGGGTCAGGAGACTTGCTAGAAGCCCCACTCCCCAAAAGAAGAAGTCAACCTTCCACTCGCTCCAAGGATTTCCTTTACCAGACAATCCTCCAAGTTCAAAATGGTGATGCACAGGCGTCATACGGAAAATACGTTTTCCACCAGTCATTTTGAAATAGCCGACTTGCATCATGACCGAAGTTGTTTCAAAGACATAAATAATTCCGATAATCAAGAGAGTCCATTCTTGGTGGAGAGCCATTGAAATAGCTGCCAGCATTCCACCGAGAGCCAAACTTCCCACATCTCCCATAAAGACCTTAGCAGGCTTATGGTTAAAGACAAAGAAACCAAGCAAACCACCAATCATGGCAAGAATCACTAGAAGGATATCCATCTGACCTTGCACATAGGCAATAACTCCATAGGCAGACAAACTAATCACAACGGAAATGCTAGCTAAACCGTCAATACCGTCTGTCAAGTTTACTGCGTTTGAAAAACCGACTAGCCAGAAAAGAGCGAAGACAATATAGAAAATCCCTAGATGCACTTGGTAGCCAAAGACAGAAAGCATATCGCCACCACGCTCATAGAAAAGGTAGAAAATGACACCACCTAGAAGCTGAAGAGCCAATTTCTGTTTGGGATTAAGGCCCTCATTGATTTTACGGAAGACCTTGAGGAAGTCATCTAAAAATCCGATTAAACCATAGAGAACCAAGATAAATAAAATCATACCAACATTATTGCTGAGTTGATTACTAAATAGGGCGAAAAAGAAAGCAACTAAAACAGAAGCAATTAAGAAAACCAAACCTCCCATTGTAGGAGTCCCAGCTTTTGCCTGGTGCTGTTTGACATCCTCATGCATCTGCTGGCCTGTAATTTGCGCCTTTCTATAAAATTGGATAAAGGCCGGAATTCCTACTAAAGTTAGTAAAAATGTCACAATTCCAGCACTGATGGAAATAAACATATTAGTCTCCTAAAGTTAATTTAATTTTTTTAATGTTTTTGATAGCTGTATTAGTCCGAACATCTTGCTTCTGTACAACAGAACCTGACCCTTCAAATTCCAGCTCAATATCCAACCATTTAGCAAAGGTTTCAGCAGTCTCTTTTTTCCAGCCATACATGTCTGGAATTTCTTCTACCTTATCCGATAAAAGGAGAACTTGTTGGTTTGGTGCAAGATTGGTCCCTTCTTCTACAGAAGTCTCTTTAATCTTTGTTCCAGTACCTACAACGATTGGTTGCACAATATTTCGGCGTAAGGCTTCCGCCAACTCACCAGGTGAAATATCCTTGATGCTAGGCATTGCATAAGAAGATTCTGTCGTAACTTTATCTAAATTCTTGGCTGGAGATTGAAGATTGAGAGATTCTTTCATAGCTGAAGCTCTTTCAAGAATTGGGTTGGCAAATTCTCCCAATTGGATACCTGAATAATGTTCAGGCTGTTGAACCGTTACATACAAGATAAAATCAGGATTTTCAGCAGGGTTCATAGCCACAACCGAGAAAATGTAGTTGGTAGAACCAACCAAGTAGCCTCCATTTTTCTCGTCAGCGATTTGGGCTGTACCAGACTTGAGGGCTACATTTTGACCTGGAACATTGACAGTTGCTTTTCCTGTACTATGATTGTACATAGTTCCATATCTAGGATCCGTTCCTACCAAGACCATGTGAGTACGAGTTTGGCTAGCTGCATCTTTCGAAACGGGATTTCCTACGATTTCTTTTTGAGATTTACGAACGGTTTGATCATTTGGATCATACAAGGCCGTAATAAATTTAGGCTCTAACATGACGCCATCATTGGCAATGGCTGTAAAGGCACGAATCATTTGCGTCTGAGTTACTGAAATCCCTTGTCCAAATGAACTCTGAGCAATATTAACAATATTGTCAGCTGGAAGTTGTCCTGCATATTCATCTGTCAGACCAAAACGCGTCGGCACCCCAAATTTAAAGCGGTTTAGATAATCCAACCACGTAGCATCACCCATTTTCTGCTCAAGAAGTGTCATCCCAATATTACTTGAGTGAGCAAATCCTTGAGAAAATGTCATCATACCACCACCGGTCAAACCTTCATTAACGTCCCAATCTCGAATCGTCGCATCCGCTATTTTTAATTCACTGCTATTGAAGTATTCTCCACCTGGGAAGGTATTGTTATCAATAGAAGAAGCTAACGTCATGACCTTCATGGTTGATCCTGGTTCGTAATTACTTTGATAAAGAATATCACGCCAAACAAAGTCCTCAGTGATTCCTTCTTTAGTATCTGCATTAAAGGTAGGTCGTTGGGTGGTAGCGAGGATTTCACCGGTCTTTGCACTGACCAAGGTCGCGGTCATATACTTACCTTTTACTTTTTGTAGAAAGGCATCCATCTGAGTTTCCATGAAAGATTGGAGCGGGCTAGACAATGTTGTATAAACATCCTTGCCATCCACAGTTTGTTGCGATACCTGTTCTGTACCTGGTACGATATTTCCTACACGGTCTTTTTCATAGGTAATAATACCGTCTGTCCCCGCAAGAATGGTATTTAACGAACTCTCTAGACCAGAGGTTCCTAATAAACTCTTACTGCCGTCCTCATTTTCATGGAGTTGGGCTAAACCAATAAAACTAGAAGCAAATTGGCCATTTGGGTAACTTCTGTTAGGGCTAGTTGTAAAGTCAATCCCTTCCACACTAGCATCTTTCAAATCTTTTTTAATCGCCATCATATTGGCATAGGTAATCCCATTTCCTTTTGCACCAAAGGAAACTTGAGTTAGATTTGGTTGAGCTAATTGCTCTTTCACATAAGCTTCATCCATATCCAAATACTTATGGAAGACTTCAGCTACCTTATTAAACTGCGAATCCTCTACATAAAGAATTTTACCCGTTGCTGACTTGTATTTTTTATCAATAACAGCATAGACGTTATAAGAGGTCGCATCTTCAGCGATAGGCACTCCATTTCGGTCATAGATAGTTCCGCGTTTGGCAGGTACTGTTCGAGTTGTTTGGTGAACCTTTTTAGCCTCTTTTACCAAGTCAGTACCAAATATATTACCTTTTGCGATAATATACGCAAAATTAGCCAAAAAGAGGGCGAAAAGGGCAACAGCTACAAAGCTGAGGTACTTGCCAACTATCCTACGGTTTTCTGCTGGAGATTTACGATTTTTTACCGCAAATCGGGTTATTTTTTCTGTCCATTTCATATCTTACTCCGCTGTTCGGATGTTTTCATTATTCAATTTCAAATCTTTTTTATCTGCAATTTCTTTCAAGCGCTCTGAACGAATCAATTCATTCACTTCCTGCTTGGCATCGTCCAGCTCTGTCTTCTTCTCCTCTATCTGCGCATTGATTTTTGTCAAATCACTTTGCACTTGCAAGAGTCGTGTCTGCATAAAGATAATGCTCACTGCTAAAACGAGTGCCGTAAAAGCGATGGAAAGATAAAAAGCCTTCTCCACACGTGAGAATTTTTTTATACGATTCTGCAAGAATTGACTGGTTGTTTCTTTCTTATCTACCATTTTTTCCTCTTACTTGTGAATTTTTCTGGCCACGCGCAACTTGGCTGAATGCGAGCGGTTATTGGCTTCTAATTCTTCTGCACTTGGCAAGATTGGCTTACGGGATACCAATTCCATCTTGGGCTTGAGATCATCTGGGATGAAAGGCAAACCTTTGGGAACTTCCACTGTTGAAGCCTCCTTGAACAATTGCTTGGTCAAGCGGTCTTCCAAGGAATGAAAGGTAATCACTGAAATTCTACCATCTAGAGCCAACATCTCCATAGCCTGCTGGATGGATTCATCTGCCGCTCCCAGTTCATCATTGACTTCAATTCGAATAGCCTGGAAAATCTGCTTGGCAGGATGGCCCTTCTTCTTGAGCTCCTTGGCAGGTTTGGCCGACTTGATAATCTCTGCCAACTCAGTCGTTGTCTCGATTGGCTTGACTGCACGTGCTTGTTCAATCTTACGCGCAATCTGTTTAGAGAACTTGTCCTCGCCATACTTGAAGAAAATACGAACCAAGTCATGATAGTCATAGTGGTTTACCACTTCATAGGCTGTTAGACTAGCTTCCTGATTCATGCGCATGTCCAGTGGCGCATCCTTCTTATAAGAAAAACCACGCTCCCGCTGGTCCAACTGAGGACTAGACACTCCCAAGTCATAACAAATTCCATCAATTTCCTGAACACCAGCTTCGCGCAAACGTGCCTGTAAATGACGGAAATTATCCTTGATAAAGGTTACCATCCCTTTTTCGATATAGGGTGCCAAGCGTTTTTGCGCATTATCAATGGCATTCTGGTCTTGGTCAAAGGCATAGAGATGGCCTTTTTCACTTAATTTACTTAATAAATATTCGCTATGGCCCGCTCCACCCAAAGTCGCATCAACGTAGATACCGTCAGGCTTTACGTCTAGCATATCAACCGTTTCGTGGAGTAAGACCGTTACATGATGAAATTCTTTTGTCATATCTTATCTATTTTACCACAAATCCGACTAGCTTGCACTAGTCAGACAAATAGGTCAAAAACAAGTAAGATTTCTTTAAGAAATATGTCAAATATGCTTGACATTCGCTCTATAGAAGAATATAATATAGTCAAATATATACGACACAAATCAGAAAGGAGAACATATGAATCGTGTGAAAGAATTTCGCAAGGAACTGGGCATTTCCCAGCTCGAACTCGCCAAGGATATCGGTGTCTCGAGACAAACCATCAATATGATTGAAAACGACAAGTACAACCCAACCCTGGAACTTTGTCTCAATCTCGCCCGCAGCCTCCAAACTGACCTCAACAGTCTCTTTTGGGAGGAAGATTTTTAAAAAAGGAGCCAACTTATGAAAAAAGAAACCTTCACTGAAAAACTCATCAAACGCACATACGGCATTTCTGGTCCCCTTGACGAATACAAACGGCGTGAGGCCGATCGTATTGGGAACCAAGTCTTTATCGTTCTTTTTTATCTGATGATTTTCGGAAATCTTATTCCACTCCTTCTGGCCTATAAATACCCTCAAGAAGTGGCTCTAATCTATCCTCCTCTAATTTTAGTGATTGCCCTCATCGCTGCTGGCTATGTCACCTACCAAATGAAAAAAACAGGGATTACAGCTATTGATCCAGATATGCTGAATGAGAAAGAAAGTAAGCAACTACACCACCCAGGTCTGAAAGCAGGTTTGTTCTTTGGTCTATGGATGTTTTTTATAACTCCTCTTCTCCATATACTCATAGGTGAAAGTCCGGACTATTTTAATTCTCTTCTCACTATAAGAAATGGTGTATCAAGCATTCTCGGTTCTATCTTCTTCGGAGCGAGTATACAGTTCCTCATCTCCCGTCGCATTGCAAAAACTAAGAAAGATCAAGATGAGGATTAGGAGGTGCCCTATGAAATCACTAGTAACTTTACTTATCTATCATCTTTTGTTCAGTTCTCTGCTCATCTTCATCATCGTTTCAGGGAACTTGCCAATCTACGATATAGTCCTCCTTCCAGTCTTTGTTCCAGCACTCAACAAAGGATTGACTTATCTAAAAATCGACTCCCAAAAAACGCGCATACTCAACTTAGCACTAATCTTTATGATTCTATCCTTACCACAACTGACGCTCATTTCAAGCAATTGGAAATATTATATACTGCTAACTATCGCTATCCTTTCTTCTATTACTTATCTTTATTATCTCTATCAATTCGTAAAAGAAACAAAATAGCATCGTTCATTTAGGAGAAATCACCCATGAAAAAAGAAGACTTAACCACTCGCCTACTTCGAAATTTCTTTCATATCCAAGGCCCTTTTGATGAATGCCGTCAAGAGGTTATCTACAAGGCTTGCGCCCGTTCCATGATCCAAATCTTTTACTCTTCCTTCATTCTCTTCCTGTTCTATATTTTGTTCGGAAGCTTTATAGAAATTGTTCGAAATGTTATGCCCTACATCTATTTTGGACTCATTTTGTTCATGAGTATAAAAGCTCAAAAAGCCGTCCAAGAGCTTCATCTTGAAAAGGATGACAAATCAGAAATCATTCTCAAAACCTACAGCAAAGCCCAAATCAAATTCCGAAGCTGGATTGTGTTTATCGGTATTCAGATTGGCTTCTTTACCTTACTCATCTTTCATAAAGTCTTCGTTCAGCAGATGTCCCTTTCAGATTTTGGAAAGTTGCTCATGCAATTCGATAAAAGTGTTCCTTTCCTGATGTATAGCCTGATTATCGGAAGCATTTTTGGAACCCTGACCTACGGATTTCTATCACTACAGGAGGAGAAACCTCCTAAAAATACCAAACAGAAGGAGAAAAGCAAGCAATGACTTCACTATACGATTTTTCAGTCTTGAACCAAGACCATCAAGAAACTCCACTAGAGACCTATCGTGGTAAGGTTCTCTTGGTTGTCAACACTGCTACTGGATGTGGTTTAACGCCCCAGTACCAAGGACTTCAAGAACTCTATGATCGCTATCAAGAACAAGGTTTTGAGATTTTAGACTTCCCTTGCAATCAGTTTATGGGACAAGCACCAGGCAGAGCAGAGGAAATCAACACCTTCTGTAGCCTACATTATCAGACCACCTTCCCACGTTTTGCCAAGATAAAGGTCAACGGTAAGGAAGCAGATCCTCTCTATGTTTGGTTGAAAGAACAAAAATCTGGCCCACTGGGAAAACGAATCGAATGGAATTTCGCTAAGTTTCTTATCGGTCGTGATGGTCAGGTCTTTGAACGCTTCTCTTCAAAAACAGACCCAAAACAAATTGAAGAGGCGATACAAAACCTACTATAATTTCACAATCTCACTATTATTAGTTCTCCTTTAGCCTAAGAATAGTGGGATTTTTTGATGGGCTTTGACTTGAATAGGAAAACACCCCATGATATGAACCATGAAGTGTTGTAAAAATGATACATTCATAGCAGACAAGGCACTACTGACTGCTATTCTTGACTCCTGAATATGTATAGGTCCTATTTCTAGGACACGCTTTTTCCGTTACCACCCTAAAATAAAAGCTATGCTCCCGCCCATCCTTGGCATTTTCCTTGTTTAAGACAAAGTAGTTTTTCTGATTCATCGCCATGGTTCGTAGAATGTCATCAATCAAGAAAGTCAAGGGTACGTTCATGGCAGAGTATTTTTGAAAATCCTCTTCAAAATGAATATAGTTATCTGAAAAATAATCCATCTGCAGTTTGTTTTCATACAGCTCTTTTCTAGTCATAAACTCCCTCCTCCCACAGCCGAATTTCTAGGATATCTGCAACCTCTATCAACCTATATCCCTCGTTTGTCCTAATAGATAGAGTCTGAGGTGATAACTCTCTCACCACACCGATGATGGTGATTTTCTGCTTCTTTTCCTTTACCACAAAACTTCCCTTAAGTTGGCCAACATAAAGCTGAGAAAGCAAGTGCAACTTCTCATCTGGAGTCAAATCCGTCGAAAAATCAACACGGCTTTTTTCTTCACTGAGCGAACTGGTGTGTTCTGAGAGGTAAAATCCCATCCACTTCTGCATACCTGGATCTTGATAATCTCGCGCGGATTGAAAGGGTAAATAAGAACGATCAATCATTTTAATTCATCTAATCCTCCAGCAGAATGGCCCCCAATCAGCTTGCTTCTAGCAAGACTACGAGAGGCTTCTTCCAGTGCGTTGGCTTTTAAGAGAGAAGTAAAACCAAATTCTTCCCGAATGGAGTCAATAGCCATCTGGAGCCTTTCTTCTTTTTCTAACTTGTCAACATCATCAAAGAGGGAAATCAAGCTAAAGGACTCATCCACAAATCCTGAATAGTTAACTCCGACGCTTCTGACTGCTCCAGAAGTGTATTTGTTATGAAATAACTTCAAAACATAATCTATTAAGACAGCGGTATTATTAGTAGGTTCGACCTTCATTTGTGTGTGAATAGACGGTCTAACTTCCTGTTTAGAGAAACCGACATAGATAGAGACAAGGGTTGTTTTCTTGCCAGACCTTCTCAATCTAATAGCCACCTGCTCCGCCATTTCTCGAAGAATAATTTCAATATCCCGTAGCTTCACGTAGTCTCTCGGCAAGATTTGAGAATTCCCCAAGCCCTTGGATTTGGCTTTATAGGGCTTATGAACATTGCTCTCATCAATCCCATTGGCATGAAACCACAAACGCAGACCAGCCTGACCCAGAGCTTTCTTTAACTGGTCTGGATTGCTGGTTGCCAATTCCTTGATGGAAAAAATCCCCAGAGCATGCAAGCGTTTCTCCATCCGCCTGCCAATTCCCCAAAAGTCGGTCATCTTGGGAATGGACCAGACCTTCTCTTCCACATCCTGGTAAGACCAGTTGGCCCTCATGGTCGGAGTGTGCTTGGCCTCATTATCCAGAGCCAACTTGGCCAGTAAGGGATTGGCATTGGACATCCCCACTGTAGAGTAGATTCCTGTCTGCCTCCAAATATCCCTCTGGATGCAAGCAGAAAGCATATCCAGCTTGTCTTTGCGAGAGAGATTCTTGTCTGGGATGAAATAGTTGAGCGAACTAGTCAGATCAATAAAGCCCTCATCGATAGAGTAGGGATAAATATCATCTGGACTACCATAGTTTTGAAAGATTCGCTGGATTTCCATATTGACTGCGATGTACTCATCCATCCTGGGTGGCACAATCAAGGTCACTTGAGCCCAATCTTCGATGTAGCGAACATAGTCCGAGTCAGTCGGTAGCCCTTGCTTTCGAGCATTGTAATAGGAAAATTTTCGCGTTTTGATATCAAAAGGCAAATCATAGGCCCGACCAACATTTGACTTGCCAAAAATCTTCTTAAACAGGGGAGAGGAGGCTAGGATAAGACCAGTTGAATTATCCGCGCGACTCATGACACAAAGCGAAGTCTTCAGCGGATGCAAGCCCCTTTTCACACACTCGACACTGGCATAAAAGGATTTCATATCGACAAAGGCAATGTCACTTTTGGGCTCTCTGGAATAATCAAAGTAGCCCATAGACTAACCCTCCATCGGCACAAAGTTTCCAACGATAATGCCAACAATCCGAGGATCTTCCTCATAGGAGATGAAAATATCCTTGTATTTAGGATTGATAGAGACCAGACGCAATCCATTCTCCTCTCGATAGACCCGTTTGATATAGGTCTGGTTGTTGCAAACCACTGCATAAACCGCCCCGTCATAGTCAAATCCTGTCTCTCGAATCAGAGCTACTGAACCATTTTGGTATTTAGGTTCCATGGAGTCCCCAGACACCCATGACGCAAAATCATGAGCCAACTCCTCATTAAAGTAAACCGTATCAAAATTCTGATCATCGTAGACTGAAGCCCCAATCCCTGCTGACATGCGTTCATAAACACGGTACTCGTAGAGGCGCTCTGGCATGGGGGCCACTTTCTGGGCTTGCTCCTCTTGAGATAGGTTGCGAGCATAGAGAACAACCTTCTCCTTCCCTTGCTTGGAGAGGCTATGGTAGAGACGGACAATCTCAATCTGAGTAAAATATCCTTTTGGTACTTTTAAAATGTTCTCTAGCTGGGCCACCTTTTCCTTGGATGGTTCCTTGACTCCACGTTCCCAAGCCGAGTAAGCCTGAAAGCTAATCCCAAGTTGCTCTGCAATTTCCCTCTGTGTCAGTTTTAACTCTTTCCTCCGAGCCTTTAATTTTTCTGGCTGATACATACTTCACCTCCTATTATGATACTTTAATGGACATTATCTCCCTTAGAAAGACTAATCGATGCTTGAATCCATACTTTCAAAACTCAACCAATATGGTTTAGTTTTATTATATAAAAAAAGTAGACAAATGTCCACTAGGAAAATCAGAAACATCGTGAGTTTTATACTCAATGAAAATCAAAGAGCAAACTAGGAAACTAGCCGCAGGCTGTACTTGAGTACAGCAAGGCGACGTTGACGCGGTTTGAATTTGATTTTCGAAGAGTATTAATCAAACTAAAAGGACCTAGCCCTATACAATACAGAACTAAATCCTTTAAATAAATAATTGATCTAACTTTTAAAATCCCTACAGAAATTCCAGTTTTTCTCTATTTGATACCAGACATTAGTTTTTCAATACGTGGAACGTAGAAGAATAAGATAATACTGAATACAATCGTAATTCCTCCAACAATTCCATAGTAAGCAACTTCAGTTTCGCTTGTATAAAATTTTACAATTTGAGCATTGATAGCTTGGGCAGCTGCATTACTCAAGAACCAGATAGACATCATTTGTGCTTGGAAGGATTTTGGTGCTAACTTAGTAGTGACTGATAGACCAATCGGCGAAATCAGCATTTCCCCTACAATCACAATAGCCCAACTCATAATCAACCAGAGAGGACTGACCTTAACATCTGTCCCAAAGAGCATCCCTGGTAACATCATCCACAAGAAGGATAAACCTGCAGCAAATAAACCGTAAGCAAATTTCTTAGAAGAGGACGGTTGCTTTTTACCCATTTTCCCCCACAACCACGCAAAAATCGGCACATAAATCATAATGAAAAGGGGATTGATACTTTGGAAAAAGCTAGATGGAAAATGAATCTGATTCCCAAATACATTAAAGTAAAGTCGAGTTTGATCATCCGCAAATAGAGCGAGAACAACAGAACCCTGTTCCTCAATAGACCAGAAGAGTACTCCAGCGATAAATAGAGGAATGTAGGCAAACACTCGGGATCTCTCAGTAGCAGTTATTTTATGACTAGATAAAATTTTGAAGAAATAGTAGATTGGAATGATTACCGCAATCACTGTAAAGATATTAACAATCATATCCACGTTAAATTGGTGAGTAAAGACTAAACCTATAACCACAAGAATAACCATGACAAGTGTAAGTAGCAAGCGTTTAATCAAGGTCTGCTGGTCCTTCTGTGAAAGTGGATCAGTGGGGTAAAGACTTGATTCAGGCAGATATTTCTTCCCATCTAAAACATACTTCACCAAACCAAAGAACATCCCAATGGCAGCTAATGAGAAACCTAGATGGAAATTGACTTCCTGACCTAGATAACCTACTAAATAAGGGGCAACGAAGGCACCTAAGTTAATACCAAAGACAAAGATACTAAAACCTGCATCCCGTCTATCATCCTCTTTCTCATAAATACCCCCAACCATATCTGAGATATTGGGTTTTAAAAATCCAGTACCAAAGATGATCAAGGCAATAGAAAGATAGAGAGCCACTTGTCCAAAAGGTGTTGCCAAAGCAATATGCCCTATCATAATCAGAATCCCACCGTAAAAGACAGTCTTACGGCTTCCTAAAATACGGTCACTGACAAAACCACCGATAACCGAGGACAAAAATACCAGCGAGCCATAAATCGCCATAACCGATGCAGCCGTGGTCTTATCCATCCCCAACCCACCATCTTGCACACTATAGTACATATAGTAAAGTAGGATAGCTCGCATCCCATAGTAAGAAAAGCGTTCCCACATCTCTGTAAAGAAGAGGGTGGACAAACCCATAGGATGTCCAAAAAATGTTTTCTGTTTTTCCATATATATTCTCCTTTAACGATATAATAATTCATTTTACAGAATTTTCAAACAAATGTCAAACAAATCCTGTTTATTTTAGAAAATTTTCTGAAAAATCTACCGTCTCAGACTAACTTCCACTTCGGTCAGGCAAGTGGAAGTTAGTTTGAAAAATCACCTCTAAAAATTTGCTCTTATTTAGTTGAAAAGAGGCTGGGCAAAAAATCTTTAAAATCATAAAAACATCCCTATGCCAAACTTGTAATTACTAAAATACAAGCCAATAAGCATAGAGATGTAAAACCATTACACATTAAATAATAGAAATTGTGTACGAAATTTCTCAATTAGTTTTCGCTAGTAAATATCATTTCCAACAAACGCCCTCTCAATTCCTTATCCTGATGATGCAAGATATTCATTAACTCATGAGAATTTTTGGCATTGATGAATTGATTTAACAATCTATCTTTTAATTCATATGGAAGAGAAGCCGTCTTTAGTAGTCTAAAAACTTCATCATTTAGGGATAGCCTTTTATTATCTTTACATTCAAATCTAGCTGTATCATTCTTATTTGGCAATTCAATCATAGACACATTCGTTCCTTTAAAATGAATTCTATGCCTTCTATTACTTGGAACGATACTAGAATCTCCTTGTAATGTTAACTCTACCATCCCCATTTCCCAGTTGATTGATAATCTTGTTTTATATCTTTGACCATTTTGATCTTCAATCATTTCAAAAGAATGTTGTTTGCCTGGGAATACATGCCAATCTACAACTTCAGGTAAATCAACACCCATATCTATCTCAGAACCAACCAAGGGAATGATTGCACCACTTTTTGCAAACACAGGTATCATCGAAATGTCTCGATAAACACTTAACTTCACACCACCTGTATATTTTTTCTCTGAAAAGAAGTCATACCATTCACCTTCAGGGAACCATACATCCACTTTTGCAGATTGGAATGCCAAATCCATCTTTTCTACAATGGGAGCCACCATCAGTTCTGTTCCAAAAAAGTATTGATTTGGAACATTATAACTCTCATCATTCTCTGGGTAGAAATAATACATTGGGCTGATTAATGGGGCACCTTCCTCGTGTGTCTTTACATTCATGGTATATAGATATGGAATCATCTGATGTCTCAAACGAAGGTATTTCTTCATAATCTTAGATGTTGTTTCTGAAAAAAACCAAGGTTCTTTACTATTAAAAGGACTTCTAGAACTATGTAATCGAGTTATCGGACTAAAAACGCCAAACTGTAGCCATCTAGTTTGTAGCTCTTCGTCATAATCCCCCAGCATGTGCCCACCGATATCATGGCTCCACCAACTATAACCGATATTAGATGCCGTCGCTGTAAAATAAGGTTGAAATCTTAAGGAATTCCAACTAATAATAGTATCCCCTGAAAAACCAACAGGGTAGCGATGACTACCAGGACCTGCATATCTTGATAAAATCAAACCACCTTCTGCATTTTTACAACTATCCTGATAATGATAATGGTTTAAAAGCCACAGTGGATCCAACATGCCTTGTGTCCCTTGTTGCCAGTCAATCCACCAAAAATCTACTCCCTGCTTTTCTAGCTCATAATGAACATCTTTAAAGTAGGATTCTCTAAAAGAGGGATTAAAAAAATCAAAAATAGCAGGTTCTTCTAATTCTACATTTAACCCTAATCGTTTGGCAACTCGAGGATAAGCTTCTTCATAAGCCCGTATACCATCAGCAGGATGGACATTTAAGGAGAGTTTTAACTTTCTATCATGAAGTTGTTGCAATAACTGTTCTGGATTAGGTATTAAGTTTTTATTCCAACTATATCCTGTCCACCCACTTCCAAAACGGGCTGGAATTTCAGTTATATGCCAATCCATATCTAAAACACCGATAGATAATGGAATTTTCTCTGTTTCAAATCTGTCTATTAAATCCAAGTATTCATCCGACGTATAAGGCCAATATCTACTCCACCAATTGCCTAAAGCATATCTTGGCAACAAGGGTGTTGAACCAGTCAAATGGTAAAAGTCTCTGATTGCTCCTCTATAATCATGCCCATAGGCAAAGAAATACAGGTCAATTTGATTTTCTCTCTCAATATAACCAGACTGTTCATCCCAAATAAATCCTTGAGAATCATCCAATAAGGCTATCCCATTTCGGCTAATAATTCCATCTTCTAACGAGATTGCTCCATCTGCCTCATCCAGAGTCCGAGCTGTTCCTTTTAATGTTTCAATAGATTCACCAAAATACCAGCGACTACCATATACAGCAAAATTTCCTTTTAATTCTATAAATAGATTTTCGGCGTTAAATTCTCCTTTATTAAAGTGCAGATGAAAATAGTCCGTCATAATATCTAGTACGTTTGATGTCTCGATATAATCTAACGAAACTTGGCCAAAATCTCTATTATAGATAAGTTGTGTCGTTCTATCCTCAAATCTTCCAGTTTGAGAGTATTCTAACCTTACTAACTTGTCTGTTAATACAGAGATTCGATAAAACTCTCCCTTAAAAATTTTCAATTTGTTTCCCTCCTTTTATGGTAGCATAAAAACAGAACGCACCATTTTTGATGCGTTTTTCGTTATTCTAAATGCAATGTTCTATCTATGACAAATAATACTCAATTGAAAAAATGTAGTGGACAAAATATCTTTTAACAAATCAAGATGTTATTAAAGAGTTATCCCCAGAGCAAGAGCTTCATCTCGCAGTGTTTCAACATCAATAACCGTAGGTCGCCATCCTTCAATCATATTTGTACTTAAAGCATACCAAACACTTTTAAAAACGGATCGGTTTTCAAAAGCTACTCCCATGATTGTCATCTTTTCTTTATCTATATCTAAGGACATATGCTACCTCCTTTAGTTACATTATACCATGTTTCTCTGTAGCTTTTAAACATTTTATTTTGTCTGTAATATCTAAATTTCAGCACGTTTATCCTATTTTATAAACATCAAACCCAAATATAAAACACATTCTTTTTACTTTTTAACTAATAATACTGAGTAAAAACTTAACTTCAGGGGAAAATGAAGTAAGACTAGACAAAATTCAAAAACTGATTTCGTACAACTCAAAATACTGATTTTAGACTAAAGATAATACTAGAATGCTAATTAATGTTTTTACAATAAAGAGCTGACAACTTATGTTGCTTTTGATTTCTTAAGAGTATAAAAAGAAACAATAAGGTAAACTCTTGAGTGCTTTGAAACGTTGATATAATCGGTTCGATTAACGTTTTGAGGCAACTGACTTTGTCAGGTTGCAGCCACATTTGTAAGCGACTAAAGTCGCAACAACTGTATCAATTGCACCAATTTAGCAAGAAAGTACAAAAAAGAACACCCCGAAAGGTGCTCTTTGTAAGTATAGTAATTCTTTCGAATTAACGTTTACTAAATTGTGATGCTTTACGAGCTTTCTTAAGACCTGGTTTCTTACGTTCAACTTTACGTGAGTCACGTGTAAGAAGTCCTGCGCGTTTCAATGAATCGCGGAAGTCTGGGTCTACTTGAAGAAGGGCACGAGCGATACCGTGACGGATAGCTCCTGATTGACCTGCGTATCCACCACCTACAACGTTAACGAAAACGTCGTATGAACCTGCAGTTGAAGTAACTGCGAATGGTTGGTTGATGACAAGACGAAGGTCAGCGTGTGGGATGTACTCTTCAACATCTTTTTTGTTAACAGTGATTTTACCAGTTCCTGGAACAAGGCGAACGCGTGCAACAGCGTTTTTACGACGTCCAGTACCTGCATATTGTGCTTGTGACATACTTTATTGTTCCTTTCCTTAGATAAGTCCTGAAATATCAAGAACTTCTGGTTGTTGTGCAGCGTGAGTGTGCTCAGCTCCAACAAATACTTTCAACTTCATACCTTGAGCGCGTCCAAGAGTATTGTGTGGAAGCATACCTTTAACTGATTTCTCGATCAAACGTACTGCATTTTTAGAACGAAGTTCACCTGCAGAGATTTGTTTCAATCCACCTGGGTGGTTTGAGTGAGTGTAGTAGATTTTATCAGTTGCTTTTTTACCAGTCAATTTAACTTTTTCAGCATTGATAACAATCACAAAGTCACCTGTATCAGTGTGTGGTGTAAATGTTGGTTTGTTTTTTCCGCGAAGTACGCTAGCAACTACTGCAGAAAGACGTCCAAGTGGTACATCAGTTGCGTCAACTACGTACCATTTACGTTCAACTTGGCCTGGTTTAGCCATAAATGTTGTTTTGTTCATGATTTCTCCTATATATAGTTCGATTTTTGTTTACGGTGATGGGTGTTCCTTCCCATCGAAAAGTATTTGGAAGGTTCCGGGGCCTTTCAAATGGGGTAAACAATACCGCCTACTATAATACCAAATTTCACCCCTAAAAGTCAATAGATATGAAAAATATTTTTCTGAATTCCACTCTTTTTATCTCTAAAAAACCTCGCTTTCGCGAGGCTCTTCTATTTATAAGATAAGGCACGTTTAAAGGTTTTCCAAGGACCTAAATCATCTGTTTGCAGAACGAGGCTAGCATACATACGTCCGATAAAGACTGTTGCCGTTACTGCAAAAGCAAGCGTAATAGCAAGCGAAATCCAAGTTTCTAACCCATTTGCATAACCATTAATAGCTCTAAACGGCATGAAGAAAGTCGAAATAAAGGGAATATATGAACCAATCTTCAAGATGAGATTGTCACCAGCTGTACCTAGAGCTGTCACTCCAAAAAAACCACCTATAATCAAAATCATCAAAGGCGACAAGGCTTTTCCTGCATCCTCAGGGCGAGAAACCATAGAGCCTAGGAAGGCTGCTAAAACAACGTACATAAAGAGGCTAACCAAGACAAACAATAAGGTGTTGAGCGAGAAAGCCTCTCCTATATGGTTTAAAATACCAGATTGTGCCAAGATTGGTAGGTCTTTAAAGAGAAGAATGGCAGCAATTCCACCCACGACGTAAATGCCAATATGGGTCAAAATCACAAGAAGCAGAGCCAGCATGCGAGCGTAGAAATAATGACTAGCACGGATACTAGAGAAGACCACCTCCATAATTTTGGTTCCTTTCTCGCTAGCCACTTCCTGAGCAGTGACACTAGCATAGGTAATCAAAATCATATAAAGGAAGAAACCAAGCCCTGCGGCCGCAAAGGTTTGAATCATTTTTTTATTTTCCTTGGATTCATCAATTTTCTCCGTAAAGTTAACTGTTTGTCCCAGGCGTTTTTCCTGTTCTTGAGACAAATTAGCTGCCGAACGATTGAGTTGGTATTGCAGTTCATTTAGTCTATTGGTTACAGCTAGTTTGATGCCACTTTCAAGAGAGGTTTCACCATGATAGACGGCCTTGATGACGCTGTCCTCTTGGTCGACGGTTAGGTAACCCTTGATTTTCTCATCCTTGATAGCAGTTTGGGCACTGGCTTCATCCTTATAATCAAAGTTGATACCATTAGTACCCTTGAGCCCTTCTTCCACAGATGGCACTGTTGTTACTACTGCTATCTTGCTATTCTTGGCCATAGAAGACCCTTGGAGGTAGCCAATTCCTACAGATAAGGCTAAAAAGAGGAACGGCGAAATCACCATAAAGAAGAAACTCCACGACTTGATGTGTCGAAGATAGGTTTCCTTCATTACAACCCACATATTTCTCATACTTCCACCCCTGATTCTAGTTTAAAGATTTCATCAATTGTTGGCGCTTGCTGGTCAAAGGTTGCGATGTATTGCCCCTGAGTCAAGATTGGGAAGAGTTCCCTTCCAGCGCTCTCATCCTCTAAGATCAATTTCCAACTGCCTTGTTTGGTCAAACTCACCTGTTTGACATGAGGAAGATTTTCCAATTCTTCCTTACTTCGTTCACTTGAAACAAAGAGACGCGTTTTCCCGTATTGATTGCGGACATCCTGGACCGGCCCATGCAAGACCACACGGCCATCTCGAATCATGAGAATATCGTCACAAAGCTCCTCGACGTTGGTCATGACATGGTCAGAAAAGATAATGGTTGCTCCGCGCTCTTTTTCCTGAAAGATGACTTGCTTGAGCAATTCAGTATTGACTGGATCCAAGCCACTGAAAGGCTCATCCAAGATAATCAAGTCTGGCTCATGAATCAGAGTAATGATGAGCTGAATCTTCTGCTGATTTCCTTTTGACAGGCTCTTGATTTTATCTGTCAGCTTTCCTTTCACTTCCAACCTCTTCATCCATTGAGGGAGTTTTTCCTTGACTTCCTTGGCATCCATACCTTTTAGAGTCGCCAAGTAGCGAACTTGTTCAAGGACTGTCAATTTAGGCATGAGACTGCGTTCTTCAGGCAGATAGCCAATCCGAGTGTAGGTCTCTTGACGAATATCCTGACCATCTAGACTGATTTCTCCTTGGTATTCTAAAAACTTCAAAATACTGTGGAAAATCGTTGTCTTCCCAGCACCGTTTTTCCCGACTAATCCCAAAATACGACCTGGTCGTGCCTGAAAGTCAATACCAAACAAAACTTGCTTGGATCCAAAACTTTTCTCTAGACTTCTTACTTCTAGCATCTTTCACCTCCGAAATGTCTTGCACTCATTATACTCCTTTTTGATAGCCTTTACAATGATTTCTGTCCATTTTTATCATCCTCATTTTAGTAAAAAATCTTAGGGTACTTTGAGTTATGAGTACATTATACACTGGTAAACTCCAATTTATCTTCTCTGTTCCTTAACTGTCTATTTTTGATCCCGAATTGTTATTTGAAAAGCAAAAATCCACCCCGAAGGATGGATTGATAAGTTAACGCACTTCTGCATTGACTTTTTCTTCAAGCGATGCTTGGATTTTTTCCATGTAGCGTGCGACTTCTTCGTCCGTTAAGCTATCTTCTGGATTTTGGAAAGTCAAGCTATAAGCCATTGACTTCATACCAAATCCCAATTTTTCGCCTGAGAAGACGTCAAAGAGTTTGATATCTGTCAAACGTTTCACGCCGGTAGCTTGGATAGCGTCCACAACTTCTTGATGAGTCACTTCTGCCTTGAGGAGAAGGGCAACGTCACGGCTGACTGCTGGGAATTTCGTGATTTCCACAAATGGAGCAGCTGGTTGAAGGGCAGCTTCGATGGCTGAAAGGTTGAGCTCAGCTACATACGTTTCTGGAATATCGTAAGCCTTAGCAGTGACTGGATGCACTTGCCCAAGGAAACCAAGAACTTGGTCACCGAGTGAAATCACGGCTGTACGACCTGGGTGAAGGCTAGCGATTTCAGATGTTGCCGTATAGGTCACTTCTAGTCCCAAGCGAGTAAATAGGGCTTCAAGGATTCCTTTAGCATAGAAGAAATCAACTGGAACTGCTGCTGTTTGGAAATCTTTTTCAGCAACCAAGCCTGTCAAGGCAAAGGCAAAGCTATTAATCTCATTTGGAAGTTCTTCTTTTGGATTACCAGTTTGTTCAAAGACTTTTCCAATCTCATAAAGGGCCAAGTTTTTATTCTTACGAGCTACGTTATAAGCCACCGTATCAAGGATACCAGAAATCATATTTTGACGGAGGACAGAACGGTCCACTGTCATTGGCCACATGAGTTCAGTAAGGTTACTTGGTTGAGCCGTAAACTCAACTGCTTTTTCAGGAGTTGTTAGAGCATAGGTGATGATTTCTGTCAAACCTGCTCCTTCAGCAATCGTACGAACCTGACGGCGAAGTTTTTGTGTCGCAGTCAATTCACCAGCTGTCCCATCGTCTTTTGGTAGACTAGTTGGCAAGCGGTCATATCCATAGATACGAGCGATTTCTTCAAAGAGATCTGCTTCTATTGTGATATCCCAACGACGACGTGGTACGCTGACTGTAAAGCTGTCTGCATTTCCAGAAAGACCAAAGCCAAGACGACGGAAGACGTCTTCTACATCAGCATAAGAAAGCTCAGTTCCGAGGACACGGTTAACATCAGCAAGAGTTGAAGAAACTTTCACATCAGAGGTATCAAGCTCACCCGCTGAAACGATACCTTTACGCACCGTCGCACCTGTAAGTTCTGCAATCATGCTAGCTGCCGCATCAAGGGCTTCATTGACTGTTGCCACATTGATGCCTTTTTCAAAGCGAGAAGATGACTCAGAACGAAGGTTGAGGCGACCACTGGTCTTGCGGATAGATTTTCCGTTGAAGACTGCAGCTTCAAGGACGACACGACTAGATTTATCAGAGATTTCTGTTGCTTGACCGCCCATGACACCTGCAAGGGCTACTGGCTTGTCTGCGACAGTGATAACTAAGTCATTCACGTCCAAGTCACGTTCTTCGCCATCCAAGGTCACCAATTTTTCACCAGCGTGCGCTTCACGCACACGGATGTCACTCCCTTCAAAGGTATCCAAGTCAAAGGCGTGCATTGGTTGACCAAAGTAGAGAAGGATGTAGTTGGTCACGTCCACTACGTTATTGATTGGACGGATTCCTTCGTTCATGAGAAGGTTTTGCAACCATTGTGGACTTGGTGCGATAGTCACATTATCCAAGATACGAGCGGCATAGTAAGGCGCTTTGTCTGTCTCAATGCTGACAGAAAGGGCATCTGCCGCAGCTTCATTAGTTTCTGTTAGAGTAAATTCTTTAAAGTTGACTGCCTTGTCATAGATGGCTGCCACTTCGTGAGCCACTCCACGCATAGAAAGGGCATCCGCACGATTTGGTGTGATTGAAAGTTCGATGATTTCATCATCCAAGTCTAGGTAAGAGAAGACTTCATCCCCAGGAACGGCATTTTCTGGCAAGATTTGGATACCATCTGCGAATTCCTTAGGCACAACGGAGTCAGAAATTCCCAATTCGCCAAGCGAACAGATCATTCCAAGTGACTCTAAACCACGGATTTTTCCTTTTTTGATTTTGTAGTTGTCAGCGATGCGAGCTCCTGGAAGAGCCACCATAACCTTGATACCAGCACGCACATTTGGGGCACCACAGACGATTTGACGGGCTTCTTCTTCGCCAACGTTAACCTGACAAACATGGAGGTGAGTTTCTGGCACATCTTCGCAAGACAAGACCTCACCGACGACAATTTTTGAGAGACCAGCAGCAGGTGATTCCACACCTTCTACCTCGATCCCTGTAGCTGACATTTTTTCAGCCAACTCTTGTGATGGCACATCAATGTCCACCAATTCTTTTAACCATTTATAAGATACAAGCATAATTTAGTTTTCCAGAATGACAGTTGTCACTCTAGTTCTTTTCCTTTCCTATCATTTCAATAGAAGAATCATCTTCTTACCTTAATTTCTTTCTCAGTAACCAATCCGTATCTACTTTTTGACCAACCATAAAATGATGTTGGCTAAATTTTTCAAAACCATATCGATTATAAAACGCTTGAGCTTTTGTATTATGCTCCCAAACACCTAGCCAAGCCCAAGAAAAACTATTTTTTGTAGCAAGTTCAAGAGCAAATTCAAACAGTTGCTTACCTAGTCCAAATCCTTGGAATTTTTGTAGCACATAGAGACGTTGAATTTCAAAAGCATCCTCTAATTCTCTCTCAGTCTGAGCACTTCCCCAGTTGACTTTGAGAAAACCAGCTATCTCCTCTTCATGCATAATGAAGTAGGTTTCGGATTCTGGATTTTCCAACTCAGTTGACAAAACTCTCAAACTATAAGCCTCTTCAAAGTATTCCTGTAACTGCTCTTCCGTATTATCATGAGCAAATGTTTCACGAAAGGTTTGTTTGGCAATTTTGGACAACACCTCAACATCTGCCATTTCTACTTTTCTAATCATTATTTAAACTGTTCTGAGAAGCGGACATCTCCTTGGTAGAATCCACGGATATCGTTGATTCCGTAACGGAGCATGGCTACACGCTCTTGTCCAAGACCAAAGGCAAAGCCAGAGTAAACAGTCGCATCGATGCCACTCATTTCAAGGACACGTGGGTGAACCATACCGGCACCCATAATTTCGATCCAACCAGTTTTCTTACATACGTTACAGCCTTCTCCACCACACTTGAAGCAAGAAACATCCACCTCAACAGA
The DNA here is from genome assembly GCF_041432295.1 of Streptococcus sp. 27098_8_109. Lineage (GTDB taxonomy): Bacteria > Bacillota > Bacilli > Lactobacillales > Streptococcaceae > Streptococcus. Next base: position 44,448 of record NZ_JAPVZJ010000010.1, on the reverse strand, counting down.
TGGCTCTGTGAATGGGAAGTAAGATGGACGCAGACGGATCTGACGCTCTTCACCGAACATTTTTTGCACAATCAACTGAAGGGTTCCTTGAAGGTCTGCCATAGAGATATTTTTCCCAACAACCAAGCCTTCAATTTGGTGGAACTGGTGACTATGGGTTGCATCGTCTGTGTCACGACGGAAGACACGCCCTGGTGAGATCATCTTCAAAGGACCTTTAGAGAAATCATGGGCATCCATGGCACGCGCTTGAACTGGAGACGTGTGAGTACGGAGCAAGATTTCTTCTGTGATGTAGAAAGTGTCCTGCATATCACGGGCTGGGTGGTCTTTTGGAAGATTCATACGCTCAAAGTTATAGTAGTCTTGCTCCACTTCAAAACCATCCACAACTTGGTAACCCATCCCAATGAAAATATCTTCGATTTCTTCACTGGTTTGTGTAAGGACATGACGGTGACCAGTCGCAACTGGACGACCTGGAAGCGTCACATCGATACTCTCGCTGGCAAGTTGAACTGCGACTTTCTTTTCTTCCAAGAGTTTAGCTGTTTCTTCAAAGGCTGCTGTCAAGACATCACGCGCTTCATTGACGTGTTTACCGATAATTGGACGCATCTCAGCCGACACATCTTTCATCCCTTTAAGGATTTCAGTAAGCGAACCCTTTTTACCAAGGACAGAGACACGCAATTCTTGCATCTCTTTTTTATTTTCAGCAGTAATCTGCTTCAAGCTAGCCAGCGTTTCTTCGCGAAGCGCTTTTAATTGTTCTTCAATAGTTGACATAATTCCTCCATCAGTCCCTCGTAGATAAAAAGAAAACCACATGTCAAAAACTCCACTCGGAGCGTTGACACGCGGTACCATCCGTTTTCATCTGACAAGTCAGACCTTCATTTCTAAATCCATGCGCAAGTGAATTCACCCAGCTTTCATATAGAGAGCTTGCAGTCACGGCTCTCCTCCCTGATATACTTCCCTTGAGTTACTAGTCTTGCAGATTTCTATTCAATTACTACATAGTTTATCAGATTTTGAGTTAAAAAACAAGTTAGATTAGATTAATTTCAATACAAAACTCATTCCTTTTTCTGTTGCTCCATTTTCCACAAATCCAAGCGACTTGAAACACCTCCTAGAAGCATGATTGTAGGTGTAGATTTCCTTGACTCTCAATTCTTTCCATCCTTTTACTCGAGCCAATTCAATCAAAGCACTTAGAATCTTTTTTCCAAGTCCTCGATGTTGGTAAGCGGAATTCCCAATCACAATGGGGAGATTATCCTGAGATAGTGTAACATCCCCAATTGGAAACCATTCTCCCTTCTCCTTGACTTCAATCCAAAAAAGTTCACCATGCTGATCCAAATGGGAATACATAGCTTCCAAAGTTTCTTGACTATAAGGTTTCTTCACACCATCTACGAGGTGAACTAAGTTCACATCCTGATACCAAGCAAAAGCTTCTTCACAATGATTGACCTTATAATAAGGAACAAGACGCAGTGCATTATCTATTTGTAAAATCCGTTTCATCTGCTTTCCTTTTCCACAAAATAGTTGCTGCTTGATTAAAACCATCACACCAGTTATACCATTTTGCTTCATACTCATCTTGAGCTAAGATATGATTTTTTAAATCCAGAACAGAGTAAATCATTCTTTCCTCACAAGCTTGCGCATAGAGATGATATAGTTCATCACCACCATCTCTATCCCACTCAGCAGAAATCGTATCCCGACCTGCCAATAAAGCCTGATAAGCCCTGTGATGTCCATCTGTAATCAACAAGCAATTTCCAAAGGCAAGAATACTGATTGGATCGACTTGGATTGTTTCTGCCGACTGGTAAAGCATCTGAATATCTTGCAACTTCTTTTCTGATAAGTATAGTTGAGTCGGATGAAGATCTGCTATATTGACTTTCATTTCTTTCTCCTCAAAGGAATTTGATACTCACTTCTGCTTGCCTTTAAATCGCCATTGGAATCGGAGCTTGTCATAGAAGGGAAACTCGATAAACAGGACTCCCAAGCCCACACAGAGACTGGCAAGGACATCTGATGGATAGTGAACTCCCAGATAGACCCTTGATACCAGCACACTGACTAGGTAGAGACCAAGGACGATTTGTACGATTTTTCTCCAGACTGGATTTTTCATCCGTTGACTGAGAATGATAATCAGAGAACCGACCATCAAGGTTACAGCCAGAGAATGGCCACTTGGAAAGGAAAATCCCTTCTCCTCAACCAAGTGTAAAATAGCTGGTCGTGGGCGCTGGTAAATATTTTTAAAGGTCACGATTAAAAGACCTGCCAAAGCCAGATTTCCCAGCATGAAGAAACTTTCTACCTTCCACCGCTTACGATAAAAGACAAAAGCTGTAATGACAACCCAAGTGATAATCACTGGAATATCAATCAAGCGTGTGATGGCCCTAAAAAGAATAGTCAAGTAATCTGGCAAGTCTCCTCGAACGGCAGTCTGTATCGGTTGGTCAAAACCGACCAGCGTTTCAGGGTAAAATTTGACCATGTAGCCAAGAATAACGAAAAGTAAAAGGGCAAAACTGCCCTTCATTAAAAATGTTTGTTTATCTCTCATAATGTTTTAAGGTTGGTTTCAAGAGAACATACAACAACCAGAATGAAACGGAAAAGATTACACCCTCAATCAAGTTAAAAGGTAATACCATGGTCATTAGGTAGTTGGAAAGTCCCAAAATTTTTCCAATATCAAAGTTAGCAAACTTAGCGTACAAAGGAACAGCATAAACATAATTGAGAACCAACATAGCCACGGTTAAACCAATAGTCCCAGCTAGAGAGCCTAGTAGGAAACGAAGGGTTGTCCGTTCCTTTTTCCAAATCAAAGCAAATACGATGACAAAAACTCCCAAAGCTACGATATTCATTGGCAAACCAATGTAAGTATTCACTCCCTGACTGTTAAGAAGCAGTTTCAAGAGTGAGCGAAGCAAGAGAACTCCTAGAGCAGCAGGCAAATCCATGACCACTAAGCCCACAAGGACTGGCAAGATACTAAATTCGATCTTGAGGAAGGACGCCGCTGGTAAAAGCGGAAAGTCAAAGTACATCAGCACAAATGAGATGGCTGATAAAATCGCAATGGTCGAAAGTCGACGTGTGTTTGTCATAACAGGTTCCTCCAATTTTCTATAAAATCAGAAGAAGTTAGAAAGGATTCCTCTATCTATTCTCACTTTTTATATCCCAAAAGTTCCCTCTCACTCTATCAAAATAAAGCAAGCGGTTACAATTAGACTATAAATCTATCAGAACAGACAAAGCTATTCTTTCGTCTTCTCCCATCCAGACTATACTGTCGGTTGTGGAATCTCACCACATCAGCTTGCGCTCGCGGACTTCTTTAAAGAGAAGGAAATAGAGATTTTTCTTTTAGACTAGGCGACAAGCTGTAGGCATAACTTCTGGTTAGGCAAAGCTTGTCAACAAAGTATAAAAGGAAAAGATCATTTCCTAGTTAAAGTCACCGCCGGTCGGGAATCACACCCTGCCCTGAAGACTCTTTTATCATAACAAAAAACGCTTGCAAGCGCAAGCATTTAGTTCATTTTCATTTTCATTTTTTATTTCAATTTATCCACTTCATAGGTATGAACGAGCTCAAGACCTGCAAAGTTCTGCTGGCGGAGGGCTTCGTAGACAATCATGCAGACGGTATTAGACACATTGAGACTGCGGACATGTTCATCATTCATGGGAATACGGAGAGCCTTTTCAGGATGTTCTCGCATAAAGTCCTCAGGCAAGCCCTTGTCTTCACGTCCAAAGAGAAAATAATGGTCCTCGTCAGTCGATAAATCCACATCAGAATACACTTTCTCAGCAAATTTTGAGATCAGATAGAGTTTGCCCTTCATCTGAGACATGAAATCCTCCAAACTCTCGTAAAAATAAATCTCTAGTTTATCCCAATAATCCAATCCAGCTCGCTTCATCTTGCGGTCATCAATAGGAAAGCCCATTGGCTTGATGATGTGGAGGGGAGAATTGGTCGCAGCGCAAGTACGCGCGATATTGCCTGTATTTTGTGGAATTTGAGGTTCAAATAATACAATGTGATTTGTCATGACTTGCTTCCTTTCACCATTGCAAAAAAATAGCCACACTGCCCGGAGTCAAGCTCAGCAAACAGCGTGGTTAAGGCATCGTTAACTTACCTCACAACAGGTTTGAAGTAAATCAGCGAAACTACTTTCTTAGTATAACACTTTCAGAATCATTGTCAATAGAAACGACTTGATTTTTTCAATTTTTTCAAGCTATTTCCAAGGGTTGTAAAATCGTCCGTGATTCTGCAAGATAAGTAGTAAACTAGCTACTAAAAACAAGGCTGCCAAGAGCAAGGTAAGATAGTCTCCTTTTTTCAAGGCCTGATAACTATACCAAGTGCGTTTTTTCTCTTTCCCAAAGCGTCGAAGCTCCATGGCGGTCGCGATAGTATCAATGCGTTCTAGCGAACTGAAAATCAAGGGAGTAATAATGCGTAAATTGCCTTTGATTCGTTGCATAAGAGAAGCTTTCTTGGATAATTCCATCCCACGCGCTTCCTGAGACATCTTGATAGTAAAGAATTCTTCCTGCAAATCTGGAATATAGCGCAAGGTTAGACTGACAGAATAGGCAATCTTATAGGGCACACCAATTTGATTTAAACTGGAAGCAAACTGACTAGGGTGGGTTGTTATCAAAAAGATAATAGCCAGAGGAATGGTGCAAAGGTACTTAATAGCCAAATTTAGCAGATAAAAGAGTTCTTGACTGGTCAGAGTGTAGGCACCGATTCCTTGCCAAATCACACTTCTCTCTCCATAAAGTCCAACCCCATACTCGGGAGAAAAGAGATAGACCATCAAGACGTTTAAAACGGCAAATACCGTCGCAAAAACGGCTACAAAGGAAACATCTTTAAAACGGATTTCTGACAAATAGAGGAGAAAGACCGAAAAGATGGCAATCAGAACAAGCAGTCTGGTATCATAGCTAATCATGGCCGCCAATGATACGAGAATGAAAAAGAGAAGTTTACCAGCTCCTGACAAGCGATGAATCACAGTATCTCTATGCTGGTAACCAATTAATTTAGCTTGCATCCTTCTCTCCTTTCTTTGTAAAATGCCGTTAAAGCAAGTGGAGCCACGTCGAGTTTCTTAGCCAAGTTGAAGATAGAAGTTTCTTTTAGATTGGCTTTTACTAACAGCTCAGGATTGCTCAACAGACTAGCTGGATCAGTATCGGCAATCAATTCCCCATCCACCATGACAAGAGCCCTATCCGAATAATCCAGCATCAATTGCATATCATGGGTAATCATGACAATGGTATGACCTTTTTGATGCAGTTCTTCAAGAAATTCCATAATCTCAGTATAGTTCTTCTGGTCTTGACCTGCAGTCGGTTCATCTAAGAGGATAATTTCAGCTCCTAAAACCAAAATCGAGGCAATAGTGACACGTTTTTTCTGACCAAATGACAGGGCAGAAATGGGCCAATTACGGAATTCATAGAGACCACAGATTTTCAAGGTTTCATAGACTCTCGTTTCAATTTCCTGCTCGTCCACACCTCGCAAACGAAGTCCCAGAGCCACCTCATCAAAAATCATATTGGTTGAAATCATTTGATTAGGATTTTGCAGCACATAGCCTACTCGTTCCGCCCGTTCTGCTACCGAATCTCCTTTTATATCCTGCTCTTCCCAAAGATAGCGGCCTTCCGTCTGGATAAAGCTACTTATGGCCTTGGCTAGAGTTGATTTCCCTGCTCCATTTTTTCCGACAATGGCAATCTTTTCACCCTTTTTAATATCTAAATAAATGGATTTTAAAATCGGTCTATCATCATAAGAAAAAGACAGATCCTCTAATTTAAAGAGTGACTGCAATTCTGGGGTTTCTTTTACCAGTTCCGTCCGCAACTGAATCTGGCCTTTTGAGATAGACAAGTTATCCAGATTTGCTAATTGTTCTTCCTTGGCTAAATCCACACCCAATTGACGGAGAGTGGTTAGATAAAGGGGTTCTCGAATTCCATTTTGGGTCAATAAATCAGTCGCCAGTAGCTGGTCAGGGCTCCCATTAAAGAGAATACGACCATCATTGATCAAGACAATCCGATCCACAGGGCGATGCAGAACATCCTCCAAACGATGCTCAATAATAAGTGTCGTCGTTCCCTCTTCCTTATGAATCTGGTCAATCAATTCGATAATATCCTGACCTGACTTGGGATCCAGATTGGCGAGTGGCTCATCAAACAAGAGAATCGGACTTTCATCAATCAAGACACCAGCCAGACTGACTCGCTGCTTTTGTCCACCTGACAAATCCTGAGGACGCTGAGACAGTAAAGAAAGAAGGTCCAGCTTTTCAGACCATTTATGAACACGGCTTTTCATCTCTTCTAAACTTGTTACATCATTTTCTAGAGCAAAAGCCAAATCCTCTGCCACGGATAAACCGATAAACTGCCCATCTGTATCCTGCAAAACCGTGCTGACCAGATGAGACTTATCATAGATACTCATATCAAAGGCCGCTTGCCCCTTGATCAAAAATTCTCCAGACGTCTGACCCTTGTAAATATTGGGAATAATCCCATTCAAACACTGACCCAAGGTAGACTTACCTGACCCAGATGGCCCAACAATTAAGACTTTCTCTCCCTTGTAAATGGTTAAGTCCACCCCTTGCAGGGTCGGTTCTTGTTGTGTTTCATACCGGAAAGAGAAATCCTTCCACTCAATTATAGCTTCTTTCATCTTACTCTCTTCATTCGCTTCTTAGACTTCTATTTTATCATAAATCTACCCCTTCTTGCAGTCTCTTCTCTTAAAATCTTAGCGCCAAAAAGATTCCTATCCCAGCTTACTTGCCTAACTAATCTATAAACATCGAAAAAGACTGGTTGCCCAGCCTTCCCCATGATTTTAGTCCTTTTTCAAACTTCCTGCACGAGTTTGAGTTCCTGCATAGGCAAGCAAGAGAAGAGTTCCTGCAATAGCTACAGATACACCATTAGCAATTCCCGCAACAATCCCTTGGGCAAATACTTTTTCTGCAGCTTCTTGATAAATCACAACATCTCCAAGTGGTGCCAAGATACCCCAAACAAGAGCATTTGCAAGTAGTTGAATGAGGTTAAAAATAAGAATATCTTTCCAGTCAAAGACACCATTGATCACGCGAACGTACTTTCTAAATAGCCCCACAGCTAGACCAAAGAGCCCGCTAGCAATAATCCAAGTCCACCATAGACCGTAGCCAGCAAGAGAGTCCTTCACTGCATGCCCAATTAAACCAACAAGTAGTCCCACTAGAGGGCCAAAAATAATAGACAAGAGGCTCTGTACCGCATACTGAAGCTGGATGCTTGTATTTGGAACAGGCGTTGGAATACTGATCATCCCGATGACAACAAAGAGCGCAGCTCCAACACCGATAGCAACAACTTGTTTAATTGATTGATTTTTCATCTATATTCTCCTATTTTATGATTCTATTTTCTTTATTTCAATGGTCCAAGATGAACCGACGCCCACATTATAAGCCTTGGCAAAGGAACCTTGGTTGATAGCCAGACCTAAACGATAGAGAGAGTTGATGTAAAGGATGGGTTGCCCAATTCTCACATCTGCAAATGATTTGCCATAAACAACCTGATTTTGATAGACCAGCATATCAGCGTGATAGATAGTCACTTCAAAACGGTCACCGAATGCTGGTTCCAGCTTGTAAAATTCTTCTCGCGTGATAGAGGTCCAGAGCGAACCAAAACGCACATCCAGAATATCAATAGCTCCCTTTACCAGATGATCTTCAATGATGGTCTCTACGACTGGAAGTTCCACAATCTGATCCACACTGAGCTCCGGCCCTACTTCCTCAAAACTAATGTGACCGCTGGCCAGTTTAGCACCAGTATAGGCATAGACATCACGACCGTGGAAGGTATAAGAATGCTCTGTGTTTTGACGTCTATTGGCTACCTCAGAAATTTCACGAATGGCTACAATACCAACGTGTTTCTTGATAAAGGAAAGAGTCCCATTGTCTGGCGTGACAATATATTGATTTTTTGCAGTCTTGGCAACCACGCTCTTACGTTTTGAGCCGACACCCGGATCGACAACCGATACAAAAGTCGTTCCCTCAGGCCAGTAATCCACCGTCTGAAAGAGACGATAGCTCCCCTCAAAAATATTATAAGGCGTGATATCGTGCGTCAAGTGATGGATTTTTAAGGTTGGAGACTCTTCTAAAGCCACTCCAATCATAGCCGATACCGCACCATCAACCAGACCAAAGTCTGATTGTAATACCAGTAAATTATTATTCATTTTATCTCCTTGTATATCCTTTATCATACCATATTTCAGAGAAAGGTGCTAATAGCTATTTCAATTGATTAGGGTATAGTTTTACCTTATAGCAAATTTCCTACTAAAAACTCTGGTGATTAGCTAGTAGGTGCATTTTTTCTTGAAAAAAGGTATGATAGTTACATCATGAAAAAGTAGGTTTTATTATGAAAATTATCCTTGTCGGAGGGGGAAAAGTTGGTTCTGCCCTCTGTCGCTCCTTGGTTGCAGAAAAGCATGATGTTTTGCTGATTGAGCAAGACGAAGCTGTCCTCAATCATATTGTCAATCGCTTTGATATCATGGGTATCCTTGGTAACGGGGCCGATTTTACCATCCTTGAGCAAGCCAGTGTCCAGGATTGTGATATCTTTATTGCCCTGACTGAGTACGATGAAGTCAACATGATTGCAGCCGTTCTAGCTAAAAAAATGGGAGCTAAAGAGACCATCGTTCGGGTGCGGAACCCTGAATATTCTAACTCTTATTTCAAGGAAAAGAATATTCTCGGTTTTTCTCTTATCGTTAACCCTGAGCTCTTGGCTGCCCGCGCTATTGCTAATATCATTGACTTCCCCAACGCCCTCTCTGTCGAACGTTTCTTTGGTGGACGGGTCAGCTTGATGGAATTCGCTGTTAAATCCTCCAGTGGTCTTTGCCAAATGCCCATTTCTGATTTTCGGAAAAAATTTGGCAATGTCATTGTCTGTGCGATAGAAAGGGATCATCAAATTATCATTCCAAGCGGTGACATGACTGTACAGGATAAAGATAGAATCTTTGTCACTGGTAACCGTGTTGACATGATGCTCTTCCATAATTATTTCAAGTCTCGTGCCGTGAAGAGTCTTCTTATTGTTGGAGCTGGTAGAATTGCCTATTATCTACTAGGTATCCTCAAAGACAGTCGTATCGATACCAAGGTTATTGAAATCAATCCTGAAATCGCTAGCTTCTTTAGCGAGAAATTCCCAAACCTCTACATCGTTCAAGGAGATGGTACCGTAAAAGATATCCTGCTGGAAGAAAGTGCTCAAAACTATGATGCCGTTGCGACTCTAACAGGGGTCGATGAGGAAAATCTGATTACCTCTATGTTCCTTGACAGGGTAGGTGTACAGAAAAATATTACTAAGGTCAATCGTACCAGTCTCCTCGAGATTATCAATGCGCCTGATTTTTCAAGTATCATCACACCTAAAAGCATCGCTGTAGATACGATTATGCACTTTATTCGTGGCCGTGTTAATGCCCAGTATTCAGACCTTCAGGCCATGCACCATCTAGCCAATGGCCAAATCGAAACCCTGCAATTCCATATCAAGGAAGCCAATAAAATGACTGCCAAACCTCTTTCTCAACTGAAACTGAAAAAAGGGGTTCTTATTGCAGCTATCATTCGAAAGGGCAAGACTATTTTCCCTACAGGGGAGGATATGCTGGAAGTCGGAGACAAGCTCCTAGTAACAACCTTGTTGCCAAACATCACCAAGATTTATGACTTGATCGCGAGGTAAGAAATGAATAAAAGTATGATTCGTTACCTCCTTTCAAAATTACTTTTGATTGAAGCTGTTCTTCTTTTGGTTCCTGTAGCTGTTGCTATCTATTACCGTGAATCGAGCCAAGTCTTTACAGCCCTCTTTACAACGATTGGGATTCTCGTATTACTAGGCGGTTCAGGAATTTTACAAAAGCCAAAAAATCAACGGATTTATGCCAAGGAGGGAGTCTTGATTGTTGCCCTCTGTTGGATCCTTTGGTCCTTCTTTGGTGGTCTCCCCTTCGTCTTTGCTGGGCAAATTCCCAGCGTTATCGATGCCTTTTTTGAAATCAGTTCTGGCTTTACAACTACTGGAGCAACTATTCTGAACGACGTTTCGGTTCTCAGTCGTTCCCTCCTCTTCTGGCGAAGTTTTACCCACTTGATTGGAGGGATGGGAGTGCTTGTTTTTGCACTTGCTATTATGGATAATGCCAAGAATAGCCACCTAGAAGTGATGAAGGCTGAGGTTCCTGGCCCTGTTTTTGGTAAAGTAGTATCCAAACTAAAAAACACTGCCCAGATTCTCTATCTCCTTTATCTAGCTCTCTTTTCCCTCTTTGTCATCATCTATTATCTAGCTGGTATGCCCCTATTTGATAGTTTTGTCATTGCCATGGGAACAGCTGGTACAGGAGGTTTTACAGTCTATAACGACGGGATTGCCCACTATGGTAGCTCACTAATTACCTATCTGGTTAGTATCGGAGTTTTGGTTTTTGGGGTAAATTTCAATCTCTACTACTACCTTATGCTCCGTCGCGTCAAGGCCTTCTTTGGAGATGAAGAACTTCGAGCTTACTTGGTCATTGTTCTGGTTTCTACAGGCTTGATCAGCCTCAATACCCTCTATCTCTACCCAGGATTTTCTAAGAGTTTTGAAATGGCCTTCTTCCAGGTTTCCAATATCATTACAACGACTGGTTTTGGATATGGAGACATTACCAACTGGCCCCTCTTCTCCCAGTTTATCCTTCTCTTCCTCATGGGAATCGGTGGTTCTGCTGGTTCAACCGCAGGTGGACTCAAGGTTATTCGAGGCCTTATCCTTTCAAAAATTGCCAAAAACCAAATTTTGTCAATCCTATCGCCCCACCGTGTTTTGACCCTCCATGTTAATAAAACGGTGATTGACAAAGATACCCAGCATAAGATTCTCAAGTACTTTGTCATCTATTCTATGATTTTGCTATCCCTTATCTTTATTGTCAGCCTAGATAGCAATGATTTTCTGGTTGTAACCAGTGCTGTCTTTAGCTGTTTCAATAATATCGGACCTATTCTAGGAACCACTTCTAGCTTCGCAATCTTTAGTCCTATCTCAAAAATTCTCCTCTCCTTTGCAATGATTGCAGGTCGATTGGAGATTTACCCAATCCTACTTCTCTTTATGAAAAGAACTTGGTCTAAGAGATAAAATACAACCACACCTTGTTCCATACAAAGTGTGGTGTTTTTATTTTCATACTCTTCGAAAATAAAATTCAAACCACGTCAGCTTCGCCTTGCCGTATATATGTGACTGACTTTGTCAGTCTTATCTACAACCTCAAAACAGTGTTTTGAGCAACCTGTGGCTAGCTTCCTAGTTTGCTCTTTGATTTTCATTAAGTATCAAATACCTCCCGCAACTCAACAAGTATCTTTGAATCCCGGTCAGACATTTCAGTACCTGACTTAAGGAATGTAAGAGCCCAAAAACAACCCTCAGTCGACTGACCGAGGGTTCCTTATTTCATTATTCAAGAACTTGATTAGCTCAACGCATCCAAGGCATCGTCCATTGAAAGAACTTCGTGGAAGACACGTTGTGTCAATTCAGTTTTTTGTTCTGGAGTGAGGTATTTAGTGTTTACACAGTATCCAGAGATACGTACGATAACGTCTTCGCCTGACATGATTTTTTCGTAAACATCGTTCAAGTCCATAACGTTCAAGTTAACGTGTTGTCCACCATTTTCGAAGTAACCATCAAGGATTGTTACCAAGTTATCAACTTGTTCATCACGAGTCTTACCTAGAGCACGAGGTGATACTTGTGTAGTCAATGAGATACCATCAGCTGCATAACTAAAGTCAAGGCTAGAAAGTGAGTTCAAGTTTTGCAACCATCCACCTTTAGCTTTGTTAGATGGGTTAGCACCTGGTGAGAAGAATTCAAGTTTAGACAAGTTCACAGAACCATCTTCGTTGAGGTATACACCTTTGTGGACTGGTGAGTTACCAGTTTGTTTAGAGTAAGCAACGTTAGATGTGATAGTCAAAAGTGAAACTGTAGCTTCTGCATCTTTGTAAAGTTTGTGGCTACGTAGACGAGTTGTGTAAGCTTCGATCAACCATTCTGCCAATTCGTTTGAACGAGGATCATCTTCACCCCAACGTGGGTATTCCCCGATTGTTTCGTAATCGTAGATGTAGCCATTTTCATCACGGATTGGTTTAACTGTAGCGTATTTGATAGCTGACAATGTATCAACAGTGTTAGCAAATCCACAGATACCGAATCCCATGTTTGCACGTTGTTTAGTTGGCAAGAAGGCCATTTGAACAGCTTCGTAGTTGTACTTATCAGTCATGTAGTGGATGATGTTCAAAGCATCTACGTAAGTGTCAGTCAACCAGTCAAGAGATTTTTCAAAGTTTTCTTTAACTGATTCGAATTCAAGAACTTCGTCACGGATTGGTTCGATGTCAAATACTTTGTAGTCTTTGTGAACATCGTCGTAACCACCGTTCAAACCAGTAAGAAGGGCTTTCAATACGTTTACACGCGCACCGAAGTACTGGATGTTGTGGCGTTGTTCTTCATTTTCTGGGTCAAGTGGAGACACACAGCATGAGATACAGCTCATTTCACCGTATCCGTCTTTGGCCATTGTTGTAACACCTTCGTATTGGATAGAAGAGTGTTTGTGGCTCATATGCATACAGTAGCGACGGAAGTTGTATGGCAATTTGTCAGTCCAAAGAACTGTCAAGTTTGGTTCTGGAGAGTTACCGATATTGTCAAGAGTGTTCAAGAAACGGTAGTCCATCTTAGTAACACGGTGACGACCGTCGTTACCCATACCAGCCATAGAAGTTGTGATGAAAGTTGGGTCACCTGAGTACAATTGGTCATAAGCTTTTGTACGAGCAAATTTAACTGTACGAAGTTTCATAACGAAATCATCAACGAATTCTTGGATTTCTGATTCAGTAAATGTACCACGAGCAAGGTCACGTTCTGCAAAGATGTCCAATACGATTGGCACACGTCCTAGAGATGTAGCAGCACCGTTGATAACACGGCAGACAGACATGAAGGCGATGTTAACCCATTGGATTGCTTCTTTAACGTTCATCGCTGGTTTGCGAACGTCAACTCCGTAAAGGTCACCCAAGCGAACAACTTGTTGCAATGCTTGGTATTGAAGGTTGATTTCTTCACGAAGACGGATTGTTTCTTCATCGATTTCTTCGATTGCATTCCAGTCGTTTACTTTTTCTTGCATCAAGTAGTCTGCACCGTAAAGAGCAAGACGTGCGTAAACACCGATAATACGTCCGCGTGAGTATGCATCTGGAAGACCAGTTACAGTGTGAGCGTGACGAGCGCGACGAATGTTTGAAGTGTAAGCGCGGAAGATACCGTCGTTAACTGTTGTTACGTATTTAGTGAAGATTTCGTGAACAGCTGGGTCTGGTTCGTATCCATTTTCTTTCAAAGTGGTTTCAGCCATACGGATACCACCTTTTGGCATGAAGTTCAATTTGAAGAGTTCGTCATTTTGGATACCAAAGATAACTTCGTTTTCTTTATCGATAAATCCTGCAGGGATATCAGCGATAGAAGTTGGACGAGTGTCCATTGGGAAACGAGTTTCTTCGTAGTGTGCTTTAGTTTCTTCTACAATTTTTTTGATGTGAAGTGAACGTTCTGTTGGTCCTGCGAGGAAGCTTTCGTCTCCATCATAAGGTGTGTAGTTAGCTTGTACGAAGCGTGATACACTTGCTTTTTCTTTCCAATCTACGCCTTTGAAGCCTTCCCAAGCTTTGTCAAAAATATCTTGTGCTTCAACAACTGTCTTAACAACCATGTTAATGTCCTCTTTTTTCTTTCTAGTAACAACCATCTGTTACATTCATGAGACAAGTATACCACACAGTAACCGATTTCAACAAGTGGAAAAACCCTATTTTTACACTTTCTTTTCTAAAACAGTCTATATTTTTCCCTAAACTGTATTATATTTTTGAAAAAATAAAGTCCTTTTTTCTTTTTTTCAGAAAAAAAGGTATAATAAAAGAAAATAAGCAGTAAAAAGGTGCTAGGCATGTTGATTTTTCCCTTATTAAATGATTTGTCAAGAAAAATCATCCATATTGACATGGATGCCTTTTTTGCTGCGGTAGAAATCAGGGATAATCCTAAGCTCAGAGGAAAACCTGTCATTATCGGAAACGACCCTCGGCAAACAGGTGGGCGGGGAGTCGTTTCTACCTGTAGCTATGAGGCGCGAGCTTTTGGTGTCCATTCAGCCATGAGCTCTAAGGAAGCTTATGAGCGCTGCCCCCAGGCTGTCTTTATCTCAGGGAATTATGAGAAATACAAATCTGTGGGACTCCAAATTCGAACTATCTTTAAGCGCTATACAGATTTGATTGAACCTATGAGTATTGACGAAGCCTATTTGGATGTAACAGAAAATAAACTCGGCATCAAGTCAGCCGTCAAAATTGCTCGCCTCATTCAAAAAGATATCTGGCAAGAACTCCATCTAACTGCTTCTGCTGGCGTTTCTTACAACAAATTCTTAGCTAAAATGGCCAGTGATTATCAAAAGCCACATGGTCTGACAGTGATTTTACCTGACCAGGCTGAGGATTTCCTCAAACAAATGGATATTTCCAAGTTTCATGGAGTAGGAAAAAAGACGGTGGAAAGACTTCATCAAATGGGTGTTTTTACCGGCGCTGATTTGCTTGAAGTCCCTGAAGTGACCCTGATAGACCGTTTTGGCAGACTGGGCTATGACCTGTATCGAAAGGCTCGAGGTATCCACAATTCCCCCGTCAAATCCAATCGCATCCGTAAATCAATCGGGAAAGAGAAAACCTATGGAAAAATTCTCCGTGCCGAGGAAGACATCAAAAAAGAGCTGACTCTCCTATCAGAAAGAGTCGCTCTCAATCTCAGTCAACAAGAAAAAGCTGGAAAAATTGTCATTCTGAAAATCCGCTACGAAGACTTTTCAACTCTGACTAAACGAAAAAGTCTGGATCAAAAAACGCAGGATGCTAGTCAGATCAGCCAAATAGCCCTGCAACTCTATGAAGAGTTGGACGAGAAAGAAAAAGGCGTCCGCCTGCTGGGGATTACCGTAACTGGATTTTAAAGCTCAATGAAAATCAAAGAGCAAACTAGAAAGCTAGCCGCAGGCTGCTCAAAACACTGTTTTGAGGTTGCAGATAGAGCTGATGCAGTTTGAAGAGATTTTCGAAGAGTATAAAACCTTGAAGAGTTGCCCCTTCAAGGTTTTTCTTATACAAATAAACGGACAAAGCTGTAAAGTAGTAAGACACTACCAAGCACGATACGGTATTTACCAAAAAGGGTAAAGTCGTGTTTTTTTACATAGCTTGTCAAGAAACGAATAGCGACCATGCTGACTGCAAAGGCTACTCCCATCGCAACCAAGAGCAAGAACAATTGCCCAAAGCTCAAGAGTTGTCCTGCTTTTATAAATTTGAAAATCTTTAAGGCACTAGCTCCAAACATAACAGGAATTCCAAGATAGAAGGTAAATTCCGTCACAACAGAACGACTGGTTCCATTTAACAAACCACCGACAATAGTCGCTCCTGAACGGCTAGTTCCTGGTAAAAGGGCAAGAACTTGGAAGAGTCCGATATAGAATGCTGTCGTATAAGGAAGTTTGTCCAACTCTGTTACACTTGGCTCTATAGCACGCGCTTCATTGCGCTTTTCCAAATAGATAAAGGCAATCCCATAGATAATCAACATGAGAGCAACAGAAACCATGTTATGGAAGTGGGTATCAAACCAATCATCAAATTTAAAGACGGCAAGTAAAGGCAAAGTGGCAACCAAGACCTTCAACCACAGTCTCCAAGTCTTACGAACTTCCTGCTTATCCTTAGTCGATTTGAAAGGATTGAGCTTGTTAAAGTAAATGACCATAACCGCTAAAATAGCACCAAGCTGAATCACGACATTAAACATGGACATAAAGGCTTCATTTTGATTTTGGTATTGGATAAACTCCTCTGCTAAAATCAAGTGACCTGTACTCGAAATCGGCAACCATTCCGTAATTCCTTCAACAATCCCGAAGAAGATAGATTTTAAAATTTCAATAAGATACATAGATTACTCCTTTTTCTATCTTCCATTATAGCATACTTTTTCAGTATATGGCAGTTCTCTTTAAAAGGCACCGATACTGCCACCGCCTCCTCCTCCAGAGAAGCCACCGCCAGAACTTCCACTTCCAGAAGATACGGAATAGGTACTTGCTGTGTTTGCGACGCTGGCATAATGGCTCATTTGCGCACTTGAATGATAAAACATACTATGCCAACCATAAGCTACATAGAGGTTGATATCTGGATTTTCCACTTGGATATGATGAACCTTCATCAAATGGCTGACCTTGTCCGCATAGCCAAATAAAGTCGCATAGACCAAGAGGCGATTCCAGACCACAATACTTTCCAATTCAGCCTGATCCAATCGTGCAATCTCACGCAACATATTTTCAAAACTGGTCCAGAGATAGTAGACTTCTGCCCCTGCTTCATTTAGGACACCATCACGATTATCTAGACGAAGCTTCCAATAATAGAAAACAGCCAAAACCAAACCTAGAAAACCAAGTATTGGCAAGGGGAGGTAAAGATAGCCATAAACATCCAAACTGTACAAGAACAAACCAAATCCGATAAATAAAGGCAAGATAGTAGAGAGTCCCATACCCACTTGCAAGGCCTTTTCCCCACCAGTTAAAGGACGATAATAATCTGGGAGCCCCCAGAAGGAAACTCGTTTTCTCACTCCTTCTTGCATCTGGTTCAATACTTCTTCAAAAGAAGATTTGAGTTGAAGCCCCTTTGCTTGAATCCGTTTTTCATCAGAGGCTTTTGCTCTACGATAAAGACTATCAGATACCTTGTAATCCGCAAACAAATTGGAAAGAGTTGCTTCTTTTTTGCCTGAAAAGGCCAGATTTAGACAGTCTATCTCAAAACTTGACAAGCCATCTTCTTTCACCAGTCTCAAGCCAACTGCATCTCCTTCTGAAATAATAGAAACATTCCCACGGTCTATCACATCTAGCAAGGTAGCTTGAATAAGTTGGTCAAAGGTAAATTTGCCAGCCCCCTTGACTAAGGGACTCACTTCCTCCAAGGAGGTCGAGTAAATAGCCTCCGATAAAACCATTGGTTCTAATTCCATTGGTGGCTCATAGAGACGATGATTTTTGGCATATTTGACTGAAGGAGTGGTCTTTCTTCTATAAATAAAATAGAAGCAGACACTCAATAACAAGGAAATGGAAAGTATCAAAGGAAACACCCAAGTGACGAGCTGCATACTCTGATCTTTTTCTCTAACAATCGAGTCTTCTATCTTATTAAACTCTTCTAAACGATTTCCTTTCAAGCCCTGATCCGTAGCGCTAGCAAAATCAGTTCGAGGCCAATAGGCATGCAATTCAACTCCACGCTTAGACGGAAGATTATCTAAACGAATAGTATAATCAAGGTTACTCTTTTCAATCGTTCCTTCTTTAAAGAGTTTCCCTGTATGGAAGTAGAGTTTTTCAGCCTCCTTTTCTCCCCTTACATGAAATTCAAACTTTCCAATAGCCCCTGAACTGTCTGTTAAAGGTTGCCAATTTAATTCAGCGATATCTTCATAAAGAAAAAGCAAGTTCTTTAAATTCCAGACAAGGTCAACTTCAACTGTGTCACCCTCCTGACCTGGATTATAAACTTTAACAGTATAACCATCTGCGCCTTCTATCACTTCGCTAGTAACGTCTGCTAGTTCATCACCATTTTTCGATGCCTGAACCTTTGGATGAGGGTCAATGTCAAATCCACTAGGCATCTTGCCAGCACGTCCCAGTCCCACGATTTGCCCCTTAAAGTCCTCCTCAAACTGATAAACTATCTTCTGTCTAAATTCTGCCGTATTGTCTGCATGAATATACAAATCACCTTGATAAGAGTTTATCTTGAAATCAATGGCAAAAACAGAAAGTGGCAGAAGGCAAAACAAGCCTAACACTAGTAAGAAAAAAGTTTTTTTCATCAACTAAACCCCCTTTTTATCTTTGCTATCATTATATCATTTTTTCTCAAGTAAGGGCTTACCTGTATTGAAAAATAGAGTTTTTTTCGATAAAATAGGAGACAGTTATTTTTTAATAGATTAGAAATAGGAGAAATCATGAGAAAAATATACTTATCTATTTTCACAAGTTTCTTGCTGATGCTGGGACTTGTCAATGTTGCTCAAGCTGATGAATATTTACGCATCGGGATGGAAGCAGCATATGCTCCCTTTAACTGGACCCAGGATGATGATAGCAACGGAGCTGTCAAAATCGATGGAACCAACCAGTATGCCAATGGATACGATGTCCAAATTGCCAAGAAAATCGCTAAGGACTTAGGTAAAGAACCTTTGGTTGTTAAAACCAAGTGGGAAGGTTTAGTTCCTGCCCTTACTTCTGGTAAGATTGACATGATTATCGCAGGTATGAGTCCAACCGCTGAACGCAAACAAGAAATCGCCTTTTCAAGCAGCTACTACACTAGCGAGCCTGTCCTACTTGTCAAAAAAGATTCTGCCTATGCAAATGCCAAATCTTTGGATGACTTTAATGGAGCGAAAATCACTTCTCAACAAGGTGTTTACCTTTATGACTTGATTTCCCAAATCTCAGGCGCTAAAAAAGAAACTGCCATGGGAGACTTCGCTCAAATGCGCCAAGCACTTGAGGCTGGTGTCATTGATGCCTATGTTTCTGAACGTCCAGAAGCTCTGACTGCCGAAGCTGCTAACTCTAAGTTTAAAATGGTTCAAGTAGAACCAGGTTTTAAAACTGGAGAAGAAGATACAGCTATTGCCATTGGACTTCGTAAAGATGACAATCGTATTAGCCAAATCAATGCCAGCATTGAAACCATTTCAAAAGACGATCAAGTTGCCTTGATGGATCGTATGATCAAGGAACAACCTGCCGAAGCTACAACAACTGAAGAGACTAGCAGTAGTTTCTTTAGCCAAGTCGCTAAAATTCTTTCTGAAAACTGGCAACAACTTTTGCGTGGTGCTGGTGTCACTCTTTTAATCTCTATCGTCGGAACTATCATAGGTCTCATTATCGGCCTTGCCATTGGTGTTTTCCGTACTGCTCCTCTATCTGAGAATAAAGCCATTTATGGCCTACAAAAACTAGTCAGCTGGATCCTCAATGTCTATATCGAAATTTTCCGTGGTACACCAATGATCGTTCAATCGATGGTTATCTACTATGGAACTGCCCAAGCTTTCGGTATCAACCTTGACCGTACACTGGCTGCTATCTTCATCGTTTCGATCAACACCGGTGCCTACATGACTGAAATTGTTCGTGGTGGTATCCTAGCAGTTGACAAGGGACAATTTGAAGCCGCAACTGCTCTTGGTATGACTCATAACCAAACCATGCGTAAGATTGTCCTCCCTCAAGTAGTCCGTAACATCCTACCAGCAACTGGTAATGAATTTGTCATCAATATCAAAGATACATCTGTATTGAACGTTATCTCTGTTGTCGAACTTTATTTCTCAGGAAATACCGTGGCAACACAAACCTATCAATACTTCCAGACATTTACAATCATCGCCGTGATTTACTTTGTCCTCACCTTCACCGTAACACGTATCCTACGCTTCATCGAACGCCGCATGGACATGGATACCTATACTACAGGTGCTAACCAAATGCAAACGGAGGATTTGAAATAATGACACAAGCAATCCTTGAAATTAAACACCTCAAAAAATCCTATGGCCAAAACGAAGTGCTAAAAGACATTTCTCTCACTGTCCATAAGGGAGAGGTTATCTCTATCATCGGAAGCTCTGGAAGCGGGAAATCAACCTTCCTACGCTCCATTAACCTACTTGAAACGCCAACTGATGGACAAATCCTTTATCATGGACAAAACGTCCTCGAAAAAGGCTATGACCTCACGCAATACCGTGAAAAGTTGGGAATGGTGTTCCAATCCTTTAACCTCTTTGAAAATCTAAACGTTCTTGAAAACACAATCGTCGCTCAGACGACTGTCCTTAAGCGCGACCGTACAGAAGCTGAAAAAATTGCCAAAGAAAACTTAGAAAAAGTCGGCATGGGAGAACGCTACTGGCAAGCCAAGCCAAAACAACTCTCAGGTGGTCAAAAACAACGTGTTGCTATCGCTCGTGCCCTTTCAATGAATCCTGACGCTATTCTCTTTGATGAACCAACTTCAGCTCTCGATCCAGAAATGGTTGGAGAAGTCCTCAAAATCATGCAGGACCTGGCTCAAGAAGGCTTGACTATGATTGTCGTAACTCACGAAATGGAATTCGCCCGTGATGTCTCTCACCGTGTTATCTTTATGGATAAAGGTGTGATTGCTGAAGAAGGCAAACCAGAAGACCTCTTCACCAATCCTAAAGAAGACCGTACAAAAGAATTCCTTCAACGCTATCTCAAATAAAAAGAAAAGGCTGCATCAACCGTGCAGTCTTTTTACTAGCCAAAAAATGAAAAGGCAGACCCTATTCAAGAATCCGCCATTATCCAAAGATTAATCTTCAAATTTTTCATGATTTTTATCATAGAAATCAATTAAACCTAGAGCCGTTTCAAACGAAATATTTTTTACTTTTGCACGCCCCTGTGCTAGAGCAATGATAGACATTTCACGCGCATTCGTTTCTTTAGAGATACGGTAGCCTGTGATTTTCTTATCACGAACCCAGCCAACAACTGATTCTACTTTTTCAAAGTTTGACTTAGCCATGTCCTTCTCCTATTTTCTTATTTACGATATTTAATTGTATACGCTTTTAATTGTATACGTTTTTATGCTTTTTGTCAATAAAAAACATATATTCAATAAAATAAACGCCCTTATTTTTACTTGCTATCTTATTAAAGTTTATAATATATAGGTTTTTCATTGCCGAAAACAATTTTTATAGTTCTTTAAAGCAACTGTATTATTAAATCTTATTCATGTAATAATATTCATATTTGTCAGATGCTGATTCTCGATAATCTAGACATATTCTAGTCTTATTTCATATTATTTATTCCACTGCAAAACAAAAAAATTTGACAAAAAAATCTTCTGCTCTAAACCATTTCTAACGAGTATTTTTCTACTTTTAGACTTTTCCTGTCTACACCAGCATTCAATCATTTGGTCAACTTGTACTATTTATTTACTTTATCAATATTCCTTTTTATTTCTTCAAACCTATAAAAAGATGAGTAGTTAGGAAACAATAGTATCCTATCTTCCAACATTTTCCACTGTTTTTATCTTCTTAGTATCTTATCACTCTTCTCAGTTAACTCAGTATAAGGCTTCTCATTAGTATTGATTATTTTTTCTAATTCCTATTATATTTAGCCAAATTTCAGATTAGCTATATATAAAATAGTAGATTTCAAAAAACTCCTTACATATAACAAGTAATTTTACTCCCTTACTATAAACTGAATCAAAAAACATAGGTACTATAATGAGTTATGATAGAAATAGCGTAACCGATTTCCTAAGTCCATAGGAATCGCCCCCTTTCTTCATCTTCATTATAGCACCTATACATCAATTGTGCAAATAATATGATATTTTTTTATTAGTCCTCAGACAAGCATATTATAGAGCGTTTCGTTACCATTTAAGTTAATATAAGCTGGATCAAAACCTTCCATTCGACGAATCAATCCTGCATAATCATGCTTATCTGCCAAGGCAATCCCAATTAATACTGGGCCTGTCCCCTTGCTAGCTCGCTTAATATACTCAAAACGTGTGATATCATCATTTGGCCCCAAGATATCATTTACAAACTCACGCAAGGCCCCTGGACGCTGTGGAAAATTAACCACAAAGTAATGCTTGATCCCATCATAAATCAAGGCGCGCTCCTCCATTTCTGGCATACGGTTGATATCATTATTTCCTCCAGAAATGATACAACAAATGGTTTTCCCCTTGATATATTCAGCTAAAACCTCTAGAGAGGCGATACTAGCTGCTCCAGCAGGCTCTGCGACTATCCCTTGCTTAGAATAAAGGTCAATCAAGGTTTCAGAAATCAATCCCTCATCGACACCTACCAAAGTTTGAACATGTTGACGAGTTGCTTCATAGGTCAACTGACCTACCTTTTGCACAGCAATCCCATCCGCAAATTTGTCAATTTCTTTGAGTTTGACTGGTCCACCAGCTTCAAAGGCAGCCTTCATGGAACGCGCTCCATTAGCCTCTACCCCAATGACTTCAATCTCTGGACTTGTTTCCTTGATATAGGTAGAAACTCCAGCAATGAGACCACCGCCACCAACAGGGACCAAAACAGCATCAAAATCAATCGATTCTTTTCGAGCTTCTTCTAAAATCTCATAAGCAACTGTCCCTTGACCAGCTTGAACATGGGCATCATCAAAGGGATCAATAAAGGTACGATTTTCAGAGACTGTAAATTCTTGAGCTGCTTTGGCTGAGGCATCAAAAGTATCTCCAACTAATTTAATAGTCACGAAGTCCCCACCAAAAAAGCGAACTTGACCAATCTTTTGTTGCGGAGTAGTAATTGGCATGAAAATAGTTGCAGGAATCTTCATTTCATTGCAAGTATAGGCAACTCCCTGCGCATGATTCCCCGCAGAAGCGCAGACTACCCCACGCTCACGTTCTTCCTTGCTGAGCTGGGAAATGGCATAATAGGCACCACGAATTTTAAAAGAGCGAACACGTTGAGCATTTTCCTTTTTCAAATAAATCTTAGCGCCATACTTCTCCGATAAATAATGGTCGTAATCCAGTGGGGTATTCACAACCACACCGTTCAAGACTTTATGAGCCTTGATTATATCTTTTGAACTTAACATCATTTTCTCCTAGACTATTTCATACTTATCGCAATCATTCCTCTTAAAAAAGAGATGAATTGATTATAAAAGCGAGTTAGTCCCCCAACTCGCCTTCACCTTAATTTCTATCAATTAGTTATAGATTTTGAATGCATCATCGTCGTTTTTACCAACGAAAGGCATTGCTTTTCGCAATTCTGCACCAACTTTTTCAATTTCAAGGTTAGCTGCTTGTTCACGGTAAGCAGTCAATTTTGGACGTCCAGCTTTATAGTCATTTACAAAGTCATTTGCAAATTTACCATTTTGGATGTCTGCCAAAACAGCTTTCATGTTTTCTTTAACTTGCTCAGTAATTACACGTGGACCTGATACATAGTCACCGTACTCAGCAGTGTTTGAAATTGATTGACGCATTTTCTTGAATCCACCTTCGTAGATCAAGTCGACGATCAATTTCATTTCGTGAAGAACTTCAAAGTAAGCCAATTCTGGAGCGTAACCTGCTTCTGTCAAGACTTCGAAACCTGCTTCGATAAGGGCAGTCAAACCACCACAAAGTACAGCTTGTTCACCAAACAAATCTTCTTCAGTTTCTTCTTTGTAAGTTGTTTCAAGAAGACCTACACGAGCTGCTCCAACACCTTTACACCAGTCCATAGCAATGTTTTTAGCATTTCCTGTTGCATCTTGATATACTGCGTAAAGAGCTGGAACACCAAATCCTTCTTCATAAGTACGACGTACCAAGTGTCCTGGTCCTTTAGGAGCACACATAAAGACATCTACATCCGCAGGAACTTTGATAAACTCAAAGTGGATATTGAAACCATGAGCAAATCCAACTGCGTTTCCAGCTTCCAAGTTTGGAGCGATTTCTGCTTCGTACAATTCTTGTTGGATTTCGTCTGGTGCCAAAATCATGATAACGTCAGCCAATTTAGTTGCTTCTGCTACTGTGTAAGTGTCAAATCCATCTTCTTTTGCTTTGTCAAAAGATTTACCTGGACGTACACCGATGATGACATCACGACCTGAGTCACGCAAGTTTTGAGCATGCGCATGTCCTTGTGAACCATAACCGATAACGGCGATTTTTTTACCGTCAAGTGCTGCTACTTTAACATCTTTTTCATATTCCATTTGAACTGCCATAGTTTTTCTCTCTTTTCTATTATTTATTGCCTTTTAGGCTGGTTTAACAAATTTAAGTTGGATTTTTATACTCAATGAAAATCAAAGAGCAAACTAGGAAGCTAGCCGCAGGCTGTACTTGAGTACGGCAAGGCGAAGCTGACGTGGTTTGAAGAGATTTTCGAAGAGTATTAGTCGCGGGTAAATCCAGTTGCACCCGTTCTAGCAATATTACGAATACCGTATGGTCGAATGACTCGTAATAGAGCTTCACTCTTTTCAGCATTTCCTGTCATCTGAATGGTAATCGAGCTTGGCGCTACGTCTACCACTGTTGCACGGAAAGGTTGAATAATGGCTAGAATCTCAGCACGCTTCTCTGCTGGCGCTGACATCTTAACCAAAATCACCTCGCGCTCCAAATGAGGCTTGTCTGTAATATCTCGAATGCGAATCACATCAATCTGACGATTCAGCTGCTTGATGATTTGCTCCACTTCATCATGTGAAGCTACATCAATAATAATGGTGATGCGCGATACATTCGGATCTTCTGTTGCTCCAACAGAGATGCTTTCGATATTGACCTGACGACGAGACAGGACACCGGTAAAGCGATTGAGGACTCCTGAACGATTTTGTAGTTTTGCTGTTAACATTTTACGCATGGAACTTCACCCCCAACATCTCATGATTACTCTTACCAGCTGGTACCATTGGTAACACCTGTTCCTTACGAGAAATATCTACCTCGATTAGCATAGGAACATCCTCAGTGATGACTTCAAGGTCTTGAGCCAAGGTCTCAGGATTGTCAAACTTATAGTTTTTAATGCCATAAGCTTGTGCCATCAGTTGGAAATCAGGAAGGGTATCAAAGACTGACTCTGATGTTCTACCTTCATAGAAGGATTCCTGCCACTGGCGAACCATTCCAAGTGAGTGATTGTTCAGCATAACCACCTTGATTGGCACCTTGTAAATGTTTAAAATAGCCAATTCCTGGTTAGTCATTTGGAAACCACCATCCCCAACAAACAAGACTACTTCCTTATCCGGGTTAGCAATTTTAGCACCTATTGCTGCTGGAATTCCGAATCCCATCGTTCCCAAACCGCCTGAAGTCACTAACTGACGCTCATTTTGGTATGGATAATACTGAGCTGTCCACATTTGGTGTTGACCCACGTCTGTTACCACAATGGCATCTCCATTCGTCAATTCACCAATTCGTTCAATAACAGCTTGCGGTTGAACTACACGCTCTTTCTTATCATAAGAACGAACGCGGTTCTTGTCTTTAGTAACTTTTTCAATCCATTTTTCAGTGTTGTTATGAACTGTTGGTTCGGCCAGCAACATTTGCAAGGCTTTCTTAGCATCTCCAACTACAGGAATATCTGCACTGATAATCTTGCCAATCTCGGCTGGGTCAATATCAATGTGAGCAACCTTAGCATTCTTAGCAAAGGTCTTAGGATTCCCCGTCAAGCGGTCATCGAAACGACAACCAATACTAATCATAAAATCAGCTTCCGTCATGGCAATATTAGCTGCGAATGACCCGTGCATGCCTCCCATTCCAAGGAAGAGTGGATGACTCGTTGCAATCGTTCCTTGTCCCAAAAGACTGGTTACCACTGGAATTTGATAGCGTTCTGCAAATTCATTTAATTCTGCAGCTGCTTCAGCATAACTAATCCCCCCACCAGCTAGCAAGACTGGCTTTTTAGCCTTGGATAATTGCTTCAAGATTTTCTTGATTTGCATATCATTTGGCTCAAGAGTCGGCTGATAGCTTGGTAGGTTCACTTCTGGTGAATAAATGAATTCTGTTTCCAAAGCAGATACATCTTTAGGTAGGTCAATTACGACTGGCCCTGGTCGACCTGTAGTTGCGATATGGACAGCTTCCGTAATGATACGCGGAATATCTGCCGTCTCACGAACTTGGTAATTGTACTTAGTGATTGGCATGGTAATTCCCACGATGTCTGCCTCCTGAAAGGCATCCTTCCCAATCCCTGCTCGCGCAACCTGTCCTGTAAAGACCAAAAGGGGAACACTGTCGCTCATGGCATCCGCAATCCCTGTAATGGCATTTGTTGCTCCCGGTCCGCTAGTGACGACGGCAACACCCAACTTTCCAGTTGATTTGGCATAACCTTCAGCTTCATGCAGACAACCTTGCTCATGGCGTCCTAGAATGTGGCGAATGCCTTTAAAATTATATATCGCATCATAAAAAGGCAAGACTGCACCACCAGGATAACCAAAGATGGTATCAATTCCTAAATCACGAAGTGTTTCCAAAACTAGGTCCGACCCCGTCTTAGGAGATTCTAAACTGATTTTCTCCATTGTTCCCCTTTCTCTTCTCTTAAAAATAACTTGTTACTATCATACCATTTTTTCAAAATTTTTCAAGAGAAAAGAAGAAATTTTCTGAATTTTCTATTTTAACGTTTATTTATGAATGTTATTTTTGTTTTTATTAAAAAGATACCGATTTCATTTACTAAAAAAGAAAAAAGAACTGATTTCTCAGTTCTTCATTAATCTTATTCCACACTGAATAGGTATGGGTAAACAGGTTGTTGACCTTGATGAATCTCGACTTCAACATCTTCGAATTCTTCTGCGATTTCTTGGGCAATTTCATTGGCAAGTTCTTCGCTTCCGTCTTCACCGACATAGAAGGTTACAATTTCACTATCTTCATCCAACATATGTTTCAAGGTTTCTGTCAAGGTTTGGTGCATATCAGGGTTTGACACGAGGATTTTCCCATCCACCATACCTAGATTATCGTTTTCATGGATTTCTAAGCCATCAATGGTTGTATCACGCACAGCTGTTGTGACGCTTCCACTAACGACATCGCTAAGAGCAGCAGTCATACGCTCTTGGTTTTCTTCTATGGACTTACTTGGATCAAAGGCGAGAAGACTTGTCAAACCTTGTGGCAAAGTACGAGCTTCCACCACTACTGCTGGTTGTTCCAAAACTTCTGCTGCAGATTGAGCTGCCATGAAGATGTTTTTGTTGTTTGGCAGGAAGATGATGTTACGAGCGTTAACCTGTTCAACAGCCTTGATAAAGTCTTCTGTTGAAGGGTTCATAGTTTGACCGCCTTCGATAACATAATCCACACCTTGAGAACGGAAGATATCTGCTAGACCTTTACCAGCCACTACAGCAATCAAAGCATACTCTTTTTCTTCAGCAGGCTTGCTAACTTGGGCAGTTTCTTTCTCAACCTGTGCTTCGTGTTGGTTACGCATATTGTCAACTTTTACCTTGACCAAGCTACCATATTTAAGACCTTCTTGCATAACAAGTCCTGGATCTTCTGTATGGACATGGACTTTGACAATTTCATCATCATTGACAACAAGGAGAGAATCCCCGAGTTCATTCAAGTAGTTACGGAATTCGTCGTAGTCAAAATCTTTGGCATAGGTTGGACCTTGCTTAAGAGCTACCATGATTTCAGTACAGTAACCAAAGGTAATGTCCTCAGTCGCTACGTGACCAGCCACAGACTTATGATGCTCTGCATTGATCATCTCACTCATATTGGCTGGAGTCGCTACAAAGTCCTCAGATGCAATATATTCGCCAGTAAGGGCTGAAAGGAAACCTTCGTAGATAAAGACCAATCCTTGACCACCTGAGTCCACAACACCAACTTCTTTCAATACTGGAAGCATGTCTGGTGTTTTAGCTAGAGCTGTTTTAGCACCTTCCAAGGCTGCGCGCATGACTTCAACAGCGTCATCTGTTTGCTCAGCTTTTTTCTTAGCACCGATAGCAGCCCCACGAGAAACTGTTAAAATCGTTCCTTCAACTGGTTTCATAACTGCCTTATAGGCAACTTCCACACCTGATTGGAAGGCAAGGGCCAAGTCTTGACCTGTTAACTCGTCTTTATCCTTGATGGCTTGTGAAAATCCACGGAAAAGCTGAGACGTAATAACTCCTGAGTTCCCACGCGCGCCCATCAAAAGACCTTTGGCAAGAATGCTCGCTACCTCTCCAACTGTAGAAGCTGGTTTGTCTGCAACTTCCTTAGCACCATTTTCAATGGTCATTCCCATGTTTGTTCCAGTATCTCCATCTGGAACTGGAAAGACGTTTAATGAATTGACATATTCAGCTTGCTTATTCAAACGAGTTGATGCAGCCTGCACCATTTCTTGAAATAGGCTAGTAGTAATTTTTGACACGGTTATTCTCCTACAACTTTGATATTTTGAATGTAGACATTTACAGTCTGAGCGGTAATTCCAAGTTGGTTTTCCAAACTAAAACGAACACGCTCTTGAATGTTTTTTGACACTTCGCTAATCTTTGTTCCGTAGCTCAACACGGTATATACATCAACTGCAATACTGCCATCTTCGGCCGCCTTTACGACGACACCTTTAGAATAATTTTCCTTACCTAGAAGGGCTTGGAAATTATCTTTGAGGGCATTTTTACTAGCCATACCGACCACACCAAAAATTTCAGTTGCTGCTCCACCTACGACGGTTGCAATCACTTCATCTGTTAGTTCGATTTGACCATCTTTTGTATTAATTTTTACAGTCATCCTTTTTACCTCAACTAGTTGATACTCTATTTTATCATATTTCAGCCCAAGTGTAAAAGCAGAATACTGTATCAGCGGATATTTACTCTATTTTTCAAATGATTTTATATCTACAGTAAAAGAAAAAAGACCCTAAGGTCTCCTTACTTTTATTATTAAACGCGTTCAACTTTACCTGATTTCAAAGCACGAGCTGAAGCCCAAACTTTTTTAGGTTTACCATCGATAAGAACAGTAACTTTTTGAAGGTTTGGTTTTACGGCACGTTTTGTTTGGTTCATCGCGTGTGAACGGTTGTTTCCTGATACAGTCTTACGACCTGTAAAGTAACATACTTTAGCCATTGTGTTTTCCTCCTATTAGATCTAATATAGCGGATGTGCTAGCACCACATACTGTACTATGTTATCACACTTTCTTCATTTTTGCAAGGGGATTGGAAGATTTTTTTATTTAACGTAGACAATCCCCAACTTTCCAAAAGCCACATCTCCACGTATAATCAAAGTTTTACTGGTTGGAGCTAGAGAAGTATCTGCCTTGGCTACACCACAGAAAGTTTCCACCTTCAAATCCACTCGCCAATGTTGGGGAACATAGATAACTGCATTGCCAAAACCAACTTCTACTTTCAGACTTGCAGTATCTCCTAAAATCTCTGCATTGTCGTAATATATCTTAGCATTTCCAAAACCAACTTCTACTTGGTCGTCTACCAATTCTTGATTTTGCTTGTAGAAAGTCCCAGTCCCAAAAGCAACTTCCTTATCTGTAAGAATGGTCTTTTTACCATCATACCACCATTTTTTTCCATTCCAAGTTCTGTTAGAATGAGTCAACATACTTACTCCGAGAACAATCAGAATTCCTGCCCAGAACAGTGACTGATTGGGAATCGGTAAAATATCATAAGAGTGGTTGGCAATTAGTAAGGCTACTAGAGCTGTAAAAGAGGCTGAGGTTAAGTGGCGACGCAACAAAGCTCCAACTGATTGGTAGGCAAAAAAAGCAATACCAATCAAGGGCCAAATTTGCCCACCGAATGAAGGGATTCCAAAATTTCCTTGTAATAATATTAAAGCTGCCAATACTAGCAACACAATACCAAATGCTTTCTTTTTCATGTTCTTACCTCATGTTTCTTAGATTTTCTTTTAGGAGGGATTGGTAATGTCGTGAGACATGAACCTCCTTGTGGGTCTGATAAAAGGAAATGGTGCCCGTTCCTGAAAAGGACTTGTCCACCGAGTAAACTTGCCGAATATTAGCAATGGTCGACTTGGATACTCGACTGAAATAACGGGGCAGGATAGACTCTAACTCATAGAGTTTAAGTCGAACCTCGTAGGCATCTTTCTGGGTATGGGCGTAAATCTTGTTCCCCTCTGTTTCAAAGAAAAGAATTTCCGACAAGTCCAGATAATATTCACCCGTCCCCTTGTAAAAAATCAACCGAGGAGACTTGGATTCTTGCAAGAGGCGCTGTAAATCCGCAATCTCATCTGTCAAAGCCGCTGCCTTGATGACAATTTCAGTTTCCTCTAAATTGCTGTCAATTTCGATTCGTAACTTCATTCCATCTCCTTTCTGACTCTACTATATCAAAGCCAAAATAAGAAAACAAGAGCAAAAAAGCAAGTGGTTACTTTAGCCACGTAAGTGGTTGTAAGACCGCCTTAACTTACAGGTCAAAATAGAAAGAAAATCAAACCCCACACAAGGGCACAAATATAACCAACCAAGACATCCTTGGGATAATGGACGCCACCTAGGACTCTTACTAGACCCAGGAGGGCTGACAAGACCAACAAGATAAGCCCTACAGATAGACTAGCGTGTAAGCAAGCAATGGAGATAATGGTTGCTGAAAAGACATGACGACTAGGCATAGACTGACCAGGACTATCTCTGTCTAGTAGCGGTACAATTTCCCAAACTTCATAAGGCCTAGGGGCATTGATTTTCTTACGAAGAAAGGACAAAATCACAAAACCTGATGCAGGAATAAACACATACATCAAGACCTGTTTCCCAAATCCTTCTCGGAAATAGATAGTGGTTAACAAGGTCAGATAAACTATAGGCATAACTACTGTCATGAACCGATTGAAAACTCTTAACAATCTCAGAAAGAGAGGATTATTTTTAATGATACCAGCGATGTGGTCATACCATTCTTGATAATTTTTCATATATTCTCTCATCACTTACTCAAATTTTGCTTACAGGGAAGCACTTGTCTTCTAGTATAGTGCAGAAAAAGAAGGCCGTCAAGCCTTCTTTGGGTTTATTCTTCTGCTTCGTCTTCTGTAAATTGACTGTTATAAAGGTCAGCGTAGAAGCCTCCTTGTGCCATCAACTCATCATGATTGCCTTGCTCAATGATATTGCCATCTTTCATGACAAGAATCAGATCAGCATTTCGGATAGTTGACAAGCGGTGGGCGATGACAAAGGAAGTTCTTCCCTCCATCAATCGGTCCATGGCTTTCTGGATCAATTCCTCAGTACGAGTATCAACCGAAGATGTCGCCTCATCTAAAATCAAGAGTGGTGAATCTTTCAACAAAGCACGAGCGATGGTCAAGAGTTGTTTTTGTCCGACAGACAAGGTCACTGTGTCGTCCAAGACGGTATCGTAACCATCTGGTAGAGTCATGATAAAGTGGTGAATACCAACAGCCTTGCTGGCTTCAATCACGCGCTCATCACTAATACCTGTTTGGTTATAGATGAGATTGTCGCGAATGGTGCCTTCAAAGAGCCAGGTGTCCTGCAAGACCATTGAAAAGGCATCGTGTACTTCCGAACGCTTCATCTCCTTGGTATCCACACCATCGATGCGGATACTTCCCTTATCAATCTCATAAAACTTCATCAAAAGATTGACAATAGTCGTCTTCCCAGCTCCAGTAGGACCGACAATGGCAACTTTTTGACCTGCATGAGCGGTCGCAGAAAAGTCATGAATAATGGTTCTCTCTGGTGTGTAACCAAAGGAAACTCGATCAAAGACCACTTGACCTTTCATAGCGCTCAATTGTCTTTCTTTATGGGATTCATCTTCCATTTCCTCTTCACCTAAGAATTCGAAAACACGTCCCATGGCTGCGCTAGCCTGCTGCAGACTAGTAATCCCTTGAGCGATTTGTGAAAGGGGCTGAGAAAAGATACGCACGTAGGCCATAAAGGCAACGATAATCCCGATACTAATCTGCCCATTTAAGGCCAAGGCTGCACCGACGATAATCACTAAGGCATAGCTAAAGTTCCCAATGAACATCATGATCGGCATCATAATCCCTGAAATAAACTGAGATTTCCAGATACTGTCATATAGACGATGGTTTAGTGTCGCAAATTCTTCTTTGGTGCTCTCGATGGCATTATAACTGGTCACCACATTATGGCCAGAGTACATTTCCTCCACATAGCCATTAACGGCTGCCAAATCCTGTTGCTGACTCTTAAAGAAGCCCTGCGATTTGCCCATAAAGATGGAAACGAAGGAAAAACCGATAAGAGTTGAAACAACTGTCACCAAGGCTAAAATCCAGTTCATCCCAAACATGGTTACCAAGACTGCCACGACCAATAAAGTGGATGAAAGAACTGTTCCCAGACTTTGATTGAGGGATTGGGCTGCAGTGTCAACGTCATTGGTCACACGAGACAAGGTATCTCCTTGAGAATGTCCATCAAAATATCCTAATGGAAGACGATTAATTTTCTCTGCAATCGCTGTTCTCAAGCGCTCTGAAAAACGTTGAATGGCTGTTGTAAACAGAAAGGCTTGCAAATAATTTGATAGAAGCCCAATCACATAGATGACGGCCAAAAAACCACCAATAGCTGCAACCGCCGCGACATCTACACTTGTTTCTAGTCCACTGGCAATAATATTAGTCATTTCCTTGATGCGGGTCGGGCCATATACAGTAATGATATTGGATAAGATTGTTGCTAGAAAGGCGATTAGAAGGGCAAACTGGAGACCTGCAAGATAGGGTTTACTCTGTTTCCAAAGAGACATTTTCTTATTTTCCATGTTCCAATTCCTCCTTCGATAGTTGTGAATAGGCAATTTCTTGGTAAACTTCGTTATTAGCTAGAAGTTCCTTGTGGGTGCCTTGTCCCACGACTTTTCCTTGATCCAAGACCAAAATCAAATCAGCATCCATAATTGTAGAAATTCGCTGAGCGACGATAAGCTTGGTCATAGGTTTTGTTTTCTCTGCTAGCTCTTGGCGTAGGACACGGTCTGTCTTGTAGTCCAAGGCTGAGAAGGAGTCATCAAAGATGAGGATTTCTGGATTCCGAGCCAAGGCACGCGCAATGGCCAGACGCTGTCTTTGACCACCTGAGAAGTTGGTTCCTCCTTGGGCCACTTCTGACTCTAAGCCCGCTTCCTTGTCTTCGATAAAGTTCTTAGACTGGGCCAATTCCAAAGCTTGCCACATAGCCTGCTCACTAAGCGGTGTTTCTTGACTTTGTCCAAAGTCTAGATTGCCCTTGACATCCCCTGAAAAGAGAATCGCTTTCTGAGGAATATAACCAACCTTGTTGCGCAAATCATTCAAGTCATAGTCTTGAACATTGACACCGTCTACCAGGATTTCTCCTGCTGACACATCGTAGAAACGTGGAATCAGATTGACCAGAGTTGATTTACCTGAACCCGTTGACCCAATGAAGGCCACTGTTTGACCAGTTTCTGCTTTAAAGCTAACATTCTCAATAACCGCCTCCGAATTTGCCGCATATCGGAAGGTCACATCCTTAAATTCGACCTGACCTTTGAGGTTTTCATCAGCCAGCTGCACTTGAGCAGGGTTTTGGATAGAAGAATGCAAATCTAAAACTTGATTAATGCGCTTAGCAGAGACTATAGTTCGGGGAAGAACGATGAAGAGTGCTCCCATGAGAAGGAAGCCCATGACAACCTGCATGGCATAAGACATGAAAACAATCATATCACTAAAGAGAGGCAGACGTGCTATCGGAGCAGCGTCGTTAATCACATAGGCCCCAATCCAGTAAATCGCCACACTCAAACCACTTGAAATTCCCATCATGATAGGGTTCAAAATAGCCATAAGACGGTTGACAAACAAATTCAAGCGTGTCAATTCATCATTTGCTGCTGCAAATTTTTCATTTTGGTATTCTTCAGCATTGTAGGCGCGAACGACGCGAATACCTGTTAAACTCTCACGAGTGATACTGTTCAGTTTATCAGTCAGCCCCTGAATCAAGGACTGTTTTGGAAAGGCTAGCGTCATCAAAACAGTCGTCATCAGAACGTTGACAATCACTGCCACAAGTACGGCCCAGAGCCAGTATTCTGAATGACCTAAAATCTTCCCGATAGCCCAGATAGCCATAATCGGACCACGCGTAACTACTTGCAAGCCCATGGTAATCAACATCTGAACTTGAGTAATGTCATTGGTAGTACGAGTTAAAAGACTGGGAATAGAGAATCTCTTAATCTCTGTCTGCGAGTAATCCAAAACTCGGTTAAAAATATCACTTCTCAGCCTACTAGTATAAGAAGCCGCCACTCGGGATGCAAAAAATCCAACTGCGACTGCGGATAAGAAGGCAAAAAAAGACATTCCGACCATCATACCTGCTGGTTGCCATAACTCATCCAAGTTGGTTCCTTGACTTCCCAGCAAATCCGTAATTTTCGAGATATAGGTCGGAACTTCCAACTCTAGGTAGACTGAAAAGCAGGTAAAGAGAATGGCTAGTAAAATCATCCCCCATTCTTTTCTACTAATTCGTTTAGCTAATTTCTTCATTATCTCCTCCTATTCTCTTGATATTTTCCTGTAGTTGATTGAGGACTTTCTCAAAAATCAGTAATTCATCTTCATCAATGTCTGCCATCAACTGCTTGTCTATGCGTTCAAAGAAGGCCTTAACCTGCTTCATTCGAGAACGTGCTTTGTCCGTCAAATGAACAAATTTTGCCCGCTTATCGCTAGGACTCGCCTCCAATTCCACCAAACCATTTTGCACCATACGCTTGACCAAATTACTAGCAACAGACTTGGTAATATTGAGTTCCTGCTCGATATCCTTAATCAGGACCAGTTCCTCTTTTTGTTCACAATGATCTAAAAAATGCAGAACCTGCCCTTGAGGCCCACCCATAAATTCAATACCACAACGTTTGGCTTCCTTTTGCACCATCAGGTGAATCTGATGACCAAAACGCTTAAAGACTAACATCGGTTTATCCATACTAACTCCTTTCTAACTATCACATTTAGTTCTCCTAGGAACTAAATAAGTTTCCATGAGAACTATTTTACCACTTTAAAAAGAGATGTCAAGAAAAAGTTTCCTAGAGAACTATTTTAGTTTAAATTGACATTAGGCAAGATTTTTTATATAATTAGTGCTCACTACTGTGGGTAGGAATCCATTCACTCAATGAAGGGAGAAAACTTTCAAATGAAACCAGAAGAACAACGAGTTTTAGGAATCTTAGCAACCATTTTTGGAGCCATCGCACTTTTAGGATCCTGGATCCCGTTTATTAACTATCCATCGTTGTTCATCGGCATCGTCGCATTTATCTTGGGGATTATCGGTCTTATCGTCAACCTCAAAAAACGGAAAAAAATAGCTATTATCGGAACATCCCTGGCAGTTGCCTCTGTTGTACTTTTCTTTACGACTCAGGTACTATACGCTGATGTCTACAAAGAGTATGCCAGGGAGTTTTACCGTTCCTACATGGATACGAATGCCTCAATGGAACGCGAAGAAAAAAGCGGCTCGACAGACGATACCTTCACCTGGACTCAAGAACAGTTCGACGCCTTAATCGAAGGTGACCTTGACAACAAAGGAAAAGGTGGTACCAACTACAAGGATATTATCAACAAACACGGATAGCCAGATTCCGAGTTTGACTTCACTCTTGGGGGTTACGATACGAAAAAAATCACCTATATCTCCATTGGAGACAAGATCAAGACTGTTACCTTAACTTTTGCAAAACAGGACAATGGAAAGCTCTTGCTCGTCCAAAAACATGCAGTCGGTCTAGGTCTAGAAAAAAGCAATCAACAAAACGATTCTGAAACCAGATTCTAAGTTCAAATATCAAAAAAACGAACAGCTAGTAAAACTGTTCGTTTTTCTATTAAAATCCATCTACGTTTGTGTAGATCTTTTGTACGTCTTCGTCGTCTTCAAGAACGCTGTAAAGTTTTTCAAAGGTTTCAAGGTCATCCCCTGACAATTCCACTTCTGACTGAGGAATCATTTCTAATTCAGTAACTTGGAATTCTTCGACACCTGACTCACGGAGGGCAACGATAGCCTTATGAAGGTCAGTTGGAGCTGTGTAAACTGTGATTGTACCTTCTTCTGCTTCTACATCATCCACATCCACATCTGCTTCAAGCAATTGCTCAAAGACTGCATCGGCATCTTCACCTGCAAATACGATAACTCCCTTGTTGTCAAAGAGGTATGAAACCGAACCTGAAGCGCCCATGTTTCCACCGTTTTTACCAAAGGCAGCACGGACATTAGCCGCTGTACGGTTAACGTTTGAAGTCAAAGTATCCACGATCAACATAGAACCATTTGGTCCAAAACCTTCGTAACGTCCTTCTGTAAAGGTTTCGTCTGTGTTTCCTTTAGCCTTGTCCAAAGCTTTATCGATAACGTGTTTTGGCACTTGAGCTTGTTTAGCACGGTCGATAACGAATTTCAAAGCTGAGTTTGATTCTGGATCTGGATCACCTTTTTTAGCTGCTACATAGATTTCTACACCAAATTTTGCATATACTTTAGAGTTAGCTCCATCTTTAGCCGTTTTCTTGGCTACGATATTGGCCCATTTACGTCCCATTAGGAATCTCCTTTTTTCACATTTTAATCTTTCTTATTATAACACAAGTTTTTTCGATTTTCACTAGAGGAAATGGATTTTATTCAGTAAATACAACTAGGATAGCACTTTAGTTGCTAAAATTTCCTTGCCTTCTTTTATCAAGGGGTGACGAAACAGTGAGAAATACAGTTGAATGGTCATGGCAACCCAGATTAAGGGTTCGCAAAGGATAACTCCCTTATATCCTGCCCAAGGGATAATCAAAACCACAAAAGCGATTTTCCCGATTAGTTCGATAAAGCTAGAAACCAGAGGAAGGATTTTTTGCCCCAAACCCTGCAAACAATTGCGATAAATCAACAAGAGACTCAAAATAGGATAAAAGGCTGAACTGATTTGCAAGTACAGACTTCCATTTTCTATCAAGTAACCATTTGTCGAACTAGCCAAGAAGGAAACCAAGGTTGGACTGGCAAAAAAGAGGAAGATACAAACAAAAACTGCCCAGGATATACTTAGACGACTGCCGATTCGAAGTCCTTGAACAATGCGGTCTGGTCGCTTAGCTCCTAGATTCTGAGAAGCAAAGGTCGTCATTGATGCAGAAATAGCAGTCATGGGAAGAAGGGCGAAAGCCATAATGCGTCGAGCTGCCGTCTGGGCACTAATAATCACTGCACCAAAGGTATTAACAGAAGACTGTAAAATCACACTGCCGATCGATACAATTGAACTCATCAAACCCATAGCTAAACCTTGCTCCAAGAGATCAGCGTACAAAGCCTTGTTCCATTTGAAATGCTTGAGTTGAGGCAAAAGTTCTGGCACACTCTTACGGATATAATAAAAGCAGAGAACCGCTGATAAGCCTTGCGAAATGATGGTAGCAAGGCCTGCAGATTGAACTCCCAGATGCAATTGCGTAATGAAATAGAGATCCAGAACCACATTAACCAGAGCAGAGAAAATCAGAAATCCAAGCGCTGCCAGACTGTCCCCAATGGACCGCAACAAACCTGCAAAGAGATTATAGGCAAAGCTGACACCGACACAGGTCACAATCATAGAAATATATTGATAGGACTGGGGAAGAATTTCTGCAGGAGTATCTAGGTATTGCAAGAGAGGATACAAACCAAGAAATCCCAGCAGCATAACTACAATACTCAAAAGAGCACCTAAAATCCAGGTGGCTGCTACTGCCTCCTTGATTTTAGTGAAATTCCGAGCTCCATAATAGCGGGCAATGACAATCCCCATGCCATTACCAACACCAAGAGTAAAACCTACAATCAGGTCAAAAATCGCTGTCGTCGCCCCTACCGCAGCCAAGGATTCTTGACCAAGGAAACGTCCAACAATCAAGACATCAGCAGTATTATAGAGCTGTTGAAAAATATTTGATAGCAAGATTGGGAAGGCGAAGTTTAAGAGCGAGGGAAGAATTGGACCATGTATCAGGTCCACTGTTCGTTTTTTATTCATAAGGCTATTATATCAGCTTTCCAGAGGAGCGACAAGAAACAGCAAACTATGCGTGAGCGGAAAACCAGAATAAGGCATCGAAAAAGCAGTGGATTTGCTCCACTACTTTAACAACTTATTCTTCAATTTCGATTTCAAGCTCATCGCCTAGGTCAAGGGTTACTTCTTCATTCACAGAGTCTACTTGAGCTGCTTCATCTTTTTTGCTTTCAGCAATTTCTTCTCCATCAATCAAACCAAATTGAACACGGACTTGACGGTCAATCTCATCAAAGACTTCTGGGTTATCTGCCAAGTATTTCTTAGCATTTTCAGAACCTTGCCCGATTTTCTCATCCTTGTAAGAGTACCAAGCTCCTGCTTTTTTGATGATGTCCAAATCGCTTGCGATTTTTAAGAGTTCACCAGTCTTAGAAATCCCTTCTCCGTACATGATTTCAACGAAGGCTTCCTTAAATGGTGGAGCCACCTTGTTTTTCACGACCTTGATCTTGGTTTCTTTACCGACATTGGTGTCTTTTTGGTCACCAGTTCCCTTGATTTGTGTACTTCCACGAACATCCAAACGGACTGATGCGTAAAATTTCAGAGCACGTCCACCAGGAGTTGTTTCTGGATTTCCAAACATAACCCCAACTTTTTCACGTAATTGGTTGATAAAGATGGCAATTGTTTTGGTTTTATTGATAGAAGCACCAAGTTTACGCATAGCCTGGCTCATCATACGAGCCTGCAAACCAACGTGGCTATCACCGATATCTCCATCAATTTCCGCACGAGGTACAAGGGCCGCAACTGAGTCGACTACGACAAGATCCACGGCTCCTGAGTCAATCAATTTTCCTGCAATCTCAAGACCTTGCTCTCCTGAGTCTGGTTGTGACAAGAGCAATTCGTCAATGTTGACACCAAGGGCCGCAGCATAAGCTGGATCAAGGGCATGTTCCGCATCGATAAAGGCAGCAATACCACCTTCTTTTTGTGCTTGCGCAACTGCATGAAGGGCAACCGTTGTCTTACCAGATGACTCTGGCCCATAGATTTCAATGATACGTCCCTTAGGATAACCACCTGAACCAAGGGCAATGTCAAGAGCCAAAGAACCTGAGCTCATCACTTGCACCTTTTGCTCGGCACGTTCACCCAAACGCATGATTGATCCTTTACCAAAGTCTTTCTCAATCAATTTAAGAGCGTCATTCAAGGCTTTTTCACGTTCTGCCCCGAATTTTTTTGAAATTTCATCTAATTTTTTTGGTTTTTTCGCCATTCTATTCTCCTACATTCTAATGGTCCTCAGACCTATCTACTATTATATCAAAAGTTAGTCACTTAATAAAGCCTTGCGAACTAGATTAAAGGCATGCATAACCGCAATGTGACGTACATCTGCTCGACTTCTGCCTCCAATATTGACCTTGATAACCTCAGTTCCTTGCTCTTGAGCCAAGCCTATGAAGACTGTCCCAGCTGGATGTCCTTCTAGGCTATCTGGCCCTGCCACACCAGTCAAACTAAGGCCAAAATCAGACTGGGTCTTGATTCGTGCCTGCTCAGCCATCTTCTGTGCTGTAAATTCAGACACCACACCCTGTTCTTCCAAATCCTTGACAGGAATATCCAACATCTTTGATTTTTCCTCCAAGCTATAGGTTACAAAACCACCCTTAAATATACTTGAAGCACCCGAAAAATCCGCTACCCTAGCTTGGAAAAGACCAGCCGTCAAACTCTCAGCAGACGTGATGGTTTTCCCTTGCCTTTTCAGTTCTTCTACCACAATGCTAGCTAAACTAGTTTCTTCCCCATAACCATAACAAAGATCTCGTAAAGAAAGGCCTTCAAAGGTCTGGCGACCTAAGATTTGATTTTCCAAGATATCCAGCACTTGATTCGCCTCTTCTTGGCTGCTAGCTTTTGTTGACAGACGCAGAGTGACTTCTCCTGTCTTAGCATAAGGGGCCAAGGTCGGATCGGTTTGATTATCAATCAAATCAGACAAAATCGTAACCAACTGGCTCTCGCCAATCCCAAAGAAACGAAGAACTCGGGAATGCAGCTTGCTCCCTGTCATCAACTTGGGTAGAAGTTGGTTTAAAACCATAGGTTTTAATTCACTTGGTGGACCTGGAAGGACAACGTAGGTCACTCCATCGACTTCCAATATTCCTCCCACAGCCAGTCCTGTTTCATTTGGCAGTGGAATCGCTCCTTCTACAAGTTGAGCTTGTCTTTCGTTATTCGGTGTTCGGGCATAGTCTGGTCTCTGGGCAAAAAAGACATCCAACTTCTCCTGCGCCTGAGGATCAAAGACTAATTCTTTCCCTAAAAATTTAGCCAGAGTTTGTTTGGTCAAATCGTCCTCAGTTGGCCCTAAACCACCTGTCAAAATCACTAGACTACTACGTTGACTGGCAATTTCGAGCAAAGACAAGAGACGAGCTTCATTGTCTCCTACAGCCGTCTGAAAATATACATCTACCCCAATCTCTGCTAGTTTTTCCGACAAAAACTGAGCATTGGTATTGACAATCTGTCCTGTCAAAATCTCTGTTCCAACAGCAATGATTTCTGCTTTCATGTTTCCTCCTACCTATCTATTCGTATTTTTTTGAAAAAATCGCAGGAAATTTCCCACGATTTCAACTATAAATTAGATTATTCTACATCTTCTTGATTTCTTGTACTACTAATCGTACCTGTTCCCAAACCGATACCATTTTGATTTCCGAGAACATTTTCATATAAGACTGCATTTGTCTCTAACTCTGTCACCTTCGGTTTATCAAGTGAAGTTCTCAAAAGATTCTGGATCTCTAACAAATGGTTAGCAGTTACGATTTGATAAGATGTCCCTTGCAATTCGGCGTCTTCTCCTCGTAATTGTTGAGTTTCAATCGTTTTAAACGAGTCCTGGTAACCTAACAAGCTTGGAATACTTTTCGCAGATAGATCAATATTAGTCTGCATATTGGTACTTAAGGCTTTTAGGATAGATTGATAGTGACTAACACTATTCAAGCTAAGAACTTTTTCAACAACCTTTTGAATGACTTCACGCTGACGCTTCTGACGTCCGTAGTCCCCTTCTGGATCCTGGTAGCGCATGCGAGAATAAACAAGAGCTTCATCTCCATTTAGAGTTTGTTGCCCAACACCAATAGAAATAGTATTAAATTCCTCTTGGTCACTAATAGAAATCGGGAAACCTAGCGTGTTATTGACAGTTATACCACCCACTGCATCGACTAATTGTTGTAATCCGTGCATATTGACCATAATATAGCGGTCAATATGGATGTTCATCATCTTCTGAATGGTTGAGATAGCTAATTCTGCACCTCCACCCGCATAGGCGGCATTCAGTTTCGCTTCTTCAATACTACCATCTTTATGCTGAATTTTAGTCAGGATATCACGTTCCAAACTCAACATCATGGTCTTTTTCGTGTGCGGATTAACTGTCAAAAGAATCATGGAATCACTATTTCCCTCCCAAGGGTCCGTTCGTTCTTCGTTTCCAGTATCAACCCCCATTAAAAGGATCGTTAAGGGTTCAGTAGCCTCAATAACATTGGTTTCTTCCCCAATCTTTTTATAGGTTTTTGATAAGGTTTCTGTACCTTGCTGATAAATAGTATAAGCAAAAACACCCACACCTAAAACTGTCACAGCTAGAAAAGCTAGCACCATTCCAATAATTTTTTTAACCATATTTCTATCAATCTATCAGTCTACCCATCAGGTAAACATCTATAAATTTCCCTTCTTCTATGTACGCACCGCGCTCTTGTCTACCTTCAATTACAAAGCCATGCTGTTGATATAAATGAACTGCACCCTGATTGCGAGTTTGGACAGTTAGTTGAAGTCGACGAAGAATGCCACTAGCCTGTGCCCATTCTACGACTTCTTCAAGTAACAAACTTCCCAGTCCATTATTCCAATACTTCTTACCAATCACAATGAAGAGATCACCGATATGACGAACTCTCTTGCGTTGATCAGCTGTGATATTTACAAGACCCGCAATTTCATCATTCAACAAGGCCAGTAAAGTGATTTGATTTTCCGAGTGAGCCTGTTTATCCAAAAACAACTCCATCTCAGTATCTGTCATCAAAATGCCATTCCTGTCCAGACTGGTAAAATCTGTTTCTACACTGACACGATTTAAAAATGATACTAACTCAACAGCATCACCAGGTTCTGCTTCTCTAATGAGCAATTCATACTCCATGTTGAAGCTCCTCTAAGAGTTTTTCTGCACGCAAACCCTTTGCTTGGAAATGTAGTCTGCGACCCTCTTCTTCTTTTAGAATTTCCAATTCTAAATAAGTATCTGGCAAGGCATCACCTAAAAGATGCCCCCACTCGATGACAGTTACCCCACCACCAAAGAGAAACTCATCTAAATCAATAGAATCAGCATCCCCCTCTATACGATAAACATCTAGGTGGTAAAGTGGAAGACGACCTTCATACTCTCTTACGATAGTGTAGGTTGGACTCTTAATCATCTGAAAAATATGTAATCCTTTAGCAAGACCTTTTGTAAATGTCGTTTTGCCTGCTCCAAGTTCACCAGTTAAAATTAAGACATCATTCTTTTCTAATAAATAGCCCAAACGTTCACCTAAGGACTGTAACTCTTCTTCGTTTTTAGTGTACATGTTTCTATTATACCAAAAAGTTGTCCTTTGTCTAGGTATTATCTATGAATTCCATATTATAAATTGTAAAACTAGAACTATCTCTTTTTTTGTTCTTAAAATAGAAACAGCAAGAAGACAACTAACAAGATATCTCTCATCAAATGACTGTAAAATGAAACTTCCCAGCGAATGACTTTTGGCACCAACAGTCCTAGAAATAGCATTCCCAAGGCAATATAAAAGGTCATGGACAATAGCATCCAAGGATTTCTGAGAAAGATTAGAGTAGCTAGTCCACTAATAAAACAGATTTCCTTCTTTCCTAAAATCTTTTTCAATCCATTTAAATACTTCTGAATCGGTAAAAAGACTAGCAAATCAATACCAAATAAGAAAAAGAAACTAGGTAGAAAGGCTTCCACAAACCCTTCTACGGATGTATTTCCTGCAAGGATATGCTCTATGACAATTAAGGCTAAACCCAAAATGTTTACTAAGAGCAAGAGACTATACAAGAATTGTTGCTTATCTTCCTTAAAAACTGAATAAGATTGATTTCCCTGTCCTCTATAGTAGTTTACCCCTGCACCAATACTGGCAAGGAGCAACATGCCAATTAAATAATAGAAGCAGTTTTGATTTAACATCAAGGCCCAAGTCGATAAACTTAAACAAGAACAGCTACTAAGTCCAAAAACCGTCAGCAATAACAAAACACGAATTTGCTTTTTCATTTTTTCCATCATTCTTCCTCCCTTACTTGCTCTTATTATAGGCTAGAAATCCTCCCCATTGCTAGAATATTTCTCAACTGTCAGTTTTCTACTCTAAAATGCAAAAAAGTTTGATGCAAGTAACCCTTACATCAAACTTTTACTACTTTCCGTCAAACCAAAGAGCAATTTCTCGCTTAGCTGACTCTTCTGAATCTGACCCATGTACAACATTTTGGATAGCTTGGTTTTCACTAGCAGCTTTTGCAAAATCACCTCGAATCGTTCCTGGTAAAGCTTCTTCTGGACGAGTCGCACCCATCATA
Organism: Streptococcus sp. 27098_8_109; assembly: GCF_041432295.1. Classification (GTDB taxonomy): domain Bacteria; phylum Bacillota; class Bacilli; order Lactobacillales; family Streptococcaceae; genus Streptococcus. The sequence goes on along the minus strand of NZ_JAPVZJ010000010.1, from coordinate 570 downwards.
GTCCGCCAAGTTTCGATTACTTTGGGGCCTGAAATGATACCCACAAGAACAGGGTCTGAAGTCATAAATTCACGAATCGGTGGGTAAAAACTTTGACCAACCAAGTCCTGATAGTGCTGATCAATCAACTCTTCTGAAACCTGTGAACGCAACTCCAATTTTTCGATTGTAAATCCACGTTGTTCAATGCGTTTCAACACCTCACCCACTAATCCTCTTTTTACACCGTCTGGTTTAATGATAAAAAATGTTTGTTCCATACCTATCTCCTTTGTCAGCTTCTTTCTTTTATACTCTTCGAAAATCTCTTCAAACCACGTCAACGTCGCCTTGCCGTAGGTATGGTTACTGACTTCGTCAGTTCTATCCACAACCTCAAAACAGTGTTTTGAGCTGACTTCGTCAGTTCTATCTACAACCTCAAAGCAGTGCTTTGAGCAACCTGCGGCTAGTTTCCTAGTTTGCTTTTTGATTTTCATTGAGTATTATTTTACCACATTTCATGGAAAAATGGAGAAAATTTTCAGAAAAGAGAAAGAGAACCCGAGGGTTCTCTCATTCTCTCTTATT
>NZ_JAPVZJ010000009.1:0-69269 GCF_041432295.1 Streptococcus sp. 27098_8_109 | reverse complement strand
TTTTCAAATAGTATAGCATAATTCTAACTAAAATACTCAAAAACGCCTGCTTACGAAGTTGTTCTTAAGCAAAAAACAATTTCGTAAACAAGCGTCTACTATCACAACTTATGATGAGTGTTCCCGCTAGGACCGAAATCCTAGCGGTAGACCAGAGCTAGACTAAGAGCACAAGACTCCATCATCATAACACTCAACAAAATTGATGATTTTATACTAATTCGATGATCGCCATTGGCGCTGCATCACCACGACGTGGTTCAGTTTTAAGGATACGAGTGTATCCACCGTTACGTTCAGCATAACGAGGTGCAATTTCTGAGAACAATTTTTGAAGTGCTGTAGTAGAAGTGTACTTATCAGTTGCTTCATCATAGTTTTCAGATGCGATTTCATTACGTACGAAAGCAGCAGCTTGACGACGTGCATGCAAATCACCACGTTTACCTAGAGTAATCATTTTTTCAACAGTTTTACGGATTTCTTTAGCACGAGCTTCAGTTGTCACGATTGATTCGTTGATCAAAAGGTCAGTTGTCAAATCGCGAAGCATTGCTTTACGTTGTGAGCTAGTGCGTCCTAGTTTACGGTAAGCCATGTATTCCTCCTTTATTTATCTTTTAATCCAAGACCCAAATCAATGAGTTTGAGTTTCACTTCTTCCAAACTCTTGCGTCCAAGATTTCGTACTTTCATCATCTCTGCTTCAGATTTTTCTGTCAAATCATGCACAGTATTGATACCGGCACGTTTCAAACAGTTGTATGAACGCACAGACAAGTCCAGTTCCTCAATCGTACGATCCAAAATACGATCGTCAGATTCAGTATCAGCTTCTTTCATCACTTCAGTTGACTTAGCAATCTCAGTAAGATTTGTAAACAAATCAAGATGTTCTGTCAAAATACGTGCTGAAAGCCCTAAAGCATCTTCTGGAATAATTGTTCCATTTGTCAAGATTTCAAGGGTTAGTTTGTCAAATCCATCATTGCTACCTACACGAGCAGGTTCCACTTGATAGTTGACTTTTGTAACTGGTGTATAAATAGAATCTACAGCAAGTGTTCCAACTGGTGCATTATCTTTTTTATTTTCATCAGCAGGTACATATCCACGACCACTGTTAACAGTCATAGTCGCTTTTAGAGAAGAACCTTCACCGATTGTAAAGAGATAATGATCTGGATTTACAATTTCAATATCGCTATCTGTCAAAATGTCACCAGCTGTTACTTCAGCAGGACCTTCAACATCTAGTTCGATGATTTTTTCGTCTTCAACGTACGATTTCACTGCAATTCCTTTAATGTTCAGAATGATTTGCATCACGTCTTCACGAACACCTGGAACTGTGTCAAACTCATGTAACACACCATCAATATTGATAGATGTCACAGCTGCTCCTGGTAGAGAAGCTAGAAGTACACGACGAAGAGAGTTACCAAGAGTTGTACCGTAGCCACGTTCAAGTGGTTCGATTACAAACTTGCCATAATCTTTATTTTCATCAATTTTTGTTATATTTGGTTTTTCAAACTCGATCATTTAGTTACTCCCTCTTAAACGAAAAGCAGTGTAATGCGATGATTATACACGGCGACGTTTTGGAGGACGAGCACCATTGTGTGGCACTGGAGTCACATCACGAATTGCTGTTACTTCAAGACCAGCGGCAGCAAGCGCACGAATAGCTGACTCACGACCAGAACCTGGACCTTTTACAGTAACTTCAACTGATTTAAGACCGTGTTCTTGTGCAGATTTAGCAGCAGCTTCAGAAGCCATTTGAGCAGCGAATGGTGTAGATTTACGAGAACCTTTGAAACCAAGAGCACCAGCTGATGACCAAGCAATTGCATTACCATGCACATCAGTAATCATAACAATAGTGTTATTAAATGTAGCGTGAATATGAGCAATACCAGATTCGATATTCTTTTTCACACGACGTTTACGTGTTGGTTTAGCCAAGACTTTTACCTCCTATATTATTTTTTCTTACCAGCAATCGCAACAGCTTTACCTTTACGAGTGCGAGCGTTGTTTTTAGTGTTTTGTCCACGGACAGGAAGTCCACGACGGTGACGGATACCACGGTATGAACCGATTTCCATCAAACGTTTGATGTTCAAGTTTACTTCACGACGAAGGTCACCTTCAACTTTGATTGCATCCACTTCACGACGGATAGCATCTTCTTGATCTGATGTAAGTTCACGTACACGAACATCTTCTGAGATTCCAGCAGCAGCCAAAATTTTCTTAGATGTTGCAAGTCCGATACCATAAACATAAGTCAATGAGATTACTACACGTTTGTCATTTGGAATGTCAACTCCAGCAATACGAGCCATGTTTTCTCCTTTCTATCTTATCCTTGACGTTGTTTGTGTTTTGGATTTGCTGGGCAAATTACCATAACACGACCATTACGACGAATAACTTTACAGTATTCGCAAATTGGTTTGACCGATGGTCTTACTTTCATTTCTTATCCCTCCAAGTTTTTCGATTATTTAAAGCGGTAAGTGATACGTCCACGTGTCAAGTCATATGGACTCATTTCGACAGTAACACGATCTCCCGCTAAAATACGAATATAGTTTTTACGAATTTTACCAGAAACTGTTGCTAAAATCTGATGTCCATTTTCAAGTTCAACCGTAAACATTGCATTCGGCATTGTATCAACTACTTTGCCTTCAACTTCAATCACATCGTCTTTTGCCACGCAAAAGCACCTCCATAAATTTCGATTCGATGCCTCTAGACACAGAGACAACAATTATAAGTCAGACTATCTCAGTATAACATTTGTAGCGGATTTTTGCAAGTGTGAAAAACGCTTTATTTCAAATTTGTCAATACTTTTTCGATATCTGAGAAGACATCATTGATATCTTGATTACCTTCGATGTCATGAACCAAACCTTTGGCACGGTAGTGAGCAATGATTGGTTCCCCTTGAGCAATATTCACATCCAAACGACGTTTTACTGTCTCAGGCTTATCATCTTCACGTTGGTAGTAATCTTCTTCTTTATAGTCAACTGGTGGGTTAAAGACCTTGTGGAAAGTTTCTCCAGTTACACGGTGGATGATACGGCCACTCAAACGTTCCAAGAGGCTGTCTGGATTTACTTCAATGTTGATAACACCTTCTAGTTCAATACCAAGTTCAGCCAATGTTTTATCCAAGGCATGAGCTTGTTCGATTGTACGTGGGTAACCATCCAATAAAAATCCTGTTTCTTTAATATCATCTTGTGAAAGACGTTCTTTTACGATTCCATTTGTAACTTCATCAGGAACCAATTCACCCTTGTCAATATATGACTTAGCAAGAACACCCATTTCAGTTTGATTTGCCATTGCAGCGCGGAACATATCACCTGTTGAGATATGTGAAACATGGAATTGTTCTACGATTTTTGCTGCTTGAGTTCCCTTACCTGCACCAGGTAAGCCCATAATCAAAAGATTCATGATTTGATCTCCTTATTTTATTTTTAAATAGAAGCAAAAAATCTTTTCACCCCTATTTAAAAACAAAATAGAAGAGGGGAGACCAAACTCTCACTAATGTTAGAGTTAAACCTCCACTCTCTCAGCATTTACTGATTCTGTAAATACTTTTATTCTGTTCTATCCATGAAACCAACATACTTACGTTTCAATAGGTAACCTTCCAATTGTTTGATTCCTTCAATACCTGTAGATATAATGATCAAAAGACTGGTTCCTCCAAAAGCAACTGCTTCTGAAAGTCCGAAAACATCTTTTGCTACAATCGGTAAAATAGAAATCACACCAAGGAAGAGGGAACCAACAGTTGCAAGACGACGAAGAAGTTTAGACATATATTCTTCTGTACCTTTACCAGGACGAACTCCGTGGATATAGGCTCCGCTCTTTTGTAGGTTCTCTGCCGCTTTTTCAGGATTAATCTGTACAAACGTATAGAAGAATGTAAAGAGAATAATCAACAAAGCATACATGGCAATACCAGTTGGTGAAGTTGTTGCCAGCATTTCTTGTGCTGTTCTTACCCAAGCCCAATCATGACCTGTAGCGCTCAAAAACTGAAGAATAGCCGCAGGCGCTGCAGTAATCGAACTTGCAAAGATAACAGGGATAACTCCAGCAGGGTTTACCTTCAAAGGAAGGTAAGAGCTAGATGGAGCACCTTGTGCAACCTTAGTATATTGGATTGGAATTTTGTATTCTGCTTGTTGAACATAAGTTGTAAAGTAGATGATCAACAATACAGTAATAATCAAAATGATTACAAAAATGATAGATGAGTTGATACGTTCACTTGGGACGTTCACAAAGTAGTCCACATAGATGCCCTGAATCATCTCTGGAATTGAGGCAACAATCCCGGCAAAGATGATCATAGAAACACCATTTCCATATCCCTTATCTGTAATTTGCTCTCCCAACCATGTAACAATCATGCTACCAGCTGTTAAGATGATACCAATCATGATAAAGACTTGTGGAGTAAGAGCTGTTTTCAACAATTGAGCTCCAGCTAAAGTATTAAAACCAGCTGTAATCCCGATAGATTGCACAAAGGCTAGAACTAGAGCAATATAACGAGTAGCTTGATTTAATTTTCTTCGACCTACTTCCCCTTGTTTACCCCACTCTACAAACTTGGGTAAAATATCCATTTGCAAGAGTTGGACAACGATAGAGGCCGTAATGTAGGGACTAACACCAAGAGCAAAAACTGAGAAGTTTTTCATGGCATTCCCTGAGACCAAGCTCAACATGTTTAAGAAGGATAATCCACTTAAAGCATTCAAGCTATTGGCATTCACACCAGGAACTGTAATGCTAGTTCCGATACGAAAGACCAAAACGATAAAAATTGTAAATAAAATTTTTGATCGAACTTGCTTGACTTTAAGAGCTTCTCTTAATAATTTAAAAAACATAGGTCACCTCTCTTAGATGACTTCTACTGAACCACCTTTAGCAGTGATAGCTTCTTCAGCTGATTTAGAGAATTTAGCTGCTTTCACAGTCAATTTCTTAGTCAACTCACCGTTACCAAGAATTTTAATACCTGATTTTTCAGCTTTAACAATTCCTGCTTCGATAAGAACAACTGGAGTAACTTCAGCACCATCTTCAAAGACGTTCAATTGGTCAAGGTTCACAATTGCGTATTCTTTAGCGTTGATGTTAGTGAATCCACGTTTTGGAAGACGACGGAACAATGGAGTTTGTCCACCTTCAAAACCAAGGCGAACTCCGCCACCGCTACGAGCTTTTTGACCTTTTTGACCACGACCAGATGTTTTACCGTTACCTGATGAAGTACCACGACCAACGCGGTTACGTACTTTACGAGAACCTTCTGCAGGTTTCAATTCATGAAGTTTCATTTTTATTTTCTCCTCTTTTGTAAAATGCTAGCGCCGATAAGGGAGAAAAGGTTGTCTCCCCCATCAACTCGCCTATACGACGTCATCATAGATGACTATATTTAGTTTTAGGGGATGGTATAGTGCACATCCCCTAAAAATTCATTAGTTTACTTCTTCAACTGTTACCAAGTGAGATACTGCTGTGATCATACCACGGATAGCAGCGTTGTCTTCTTTAATAACAGAGCTGTTCAATTTGCCAAGTCCAAGTGCTACAACAGTTTTACGTTGTGATGGAATGCGTCCGATTGGAGACTTAGTCAAAGTAATTTTAATTTGAGCCATTTTATCCCCTTTCTTATGCCAAATCAGAAACTGAAATACCACGAAGGGCAGCAACTTCTTCAGCGCGTTTCAATTGTTTCAAACCTTCAACAGTTGCACGAACAATGTTGATTGGAGTGTTAGAACCAAGTGATTTAGATGTAATATCTGCCACACCTGCCAATTCCACAACGGCACGAACTGCACCACCAGCGGCAACTCCAGAACCTTCTACAGCAGGTTTCAACAATACTTTAGCTCCACCGAATTCTGAAAGAACTTCGTGTGGGATTGTTGTTCCAACCATAGGAACTTCGATCAAGTTTTTCTTAGCATCATCTACTGCTTTACGGATTGCTTCTGGAACTTCTTGAGCTTTACCAGTACCAAATCCTACGCGACCGTTGTGGTCACCAACAACAACAAGAGCTGCGAAACGAAGACGACGTCCACCTTTAACAACTTTTGTAACACGGTTGACAGCAACTACGCGTTCTTCTAATTCAACTGCATTGTCTTTAAATGCCATTTTCTAGTGTCCTCCTATTAGAATTTCAATCCGTTTTCACGAGCTGCATCAGCCAAAGCTTTCACACGTCCGTGATATAGATATCCACCGCGGTCGAACACCACTTCTGAAATACCTTTAGCGTTTGCACGTTCTGCAACGAGTTTACCGACAGCAACGGCTTGTTCAGTTTTAGTTCCTTTTGAAACTTCTTTGTCAAGAGTTGAAGCACTTGCGAGCGTTACACCCGCTACGTCATCAATCACTTGAGCGTAGATGCCTGTATTAGAACGGAATACGTTCAAACGTGGGCGATCAGCAGTTCCAGAGAGTTTTCCGCGAACGCGACGGTGGCGTTTTTGGCGGAGTTTGTTTTTATCTGGTTTTGAAATCACAGTTTTCACCTCTTTAGTTTTAAATCGTGTGCTATGCACAAAGTTGGAAAATAGGTTGGTGGTTGAGACTCAACCACTCAACATTATTTACCTGTTTTACCTTCTTTACGGCGAACGAATTCACCAACGTAACGGATACCTTTACCTTTATATGGTTCTGGTGAACGAAGGCTACGTACGTAAGCAGCTGTTTGTCCAACTACTTCTTTTGAAATTCCGCTAACAACGATTGTTGTTGGGTTTGGAAGTTCAAAAGTAATTCCTTCTGGAGCTTCAACTTCGTCTGGATGAGATTTACCAACAGCCAAAACAAGTTTAGATCCTTGAAGTTGTGCACGGTAACCAACCCCGCGCATTTCAAGTTCTTTCTTGAATCCTTCTGATACACCAACAACCATGTTGTTCAAAAGGGCACGAGTAGTTCCGTGAATAGTTTTCATTTCTTTTGAATCGTTTGGACGGTGAAGAGTTACTTCAGTACCTTCCACACGGATTTCAATATCTTTTGAGAACTCACGAGTAAGTTCTCCTTTAGGTCCTTTTACAGTTACAACGTTGTCATTGTTAGTGATTTCAACACCAGCAGGCAACACGATAACTTTATTACCAATACGTGACATGTTTATTTTCTCCTGTTAAATTGTCAGGCCAGAATGGCCAGTTTTCACGGGGTTCAGATACTTATTTAGTCCAAGAGCTGAACTGAACACGCTCTAAGAACTGTGCAAAATAGATAAGTTGGCTTGTTTGTAAATAAACTTCTCCAACTTTCTAATTTTGCTTTGTTCTTTACGAGCTTTGTATCTTGATTTTACCAAACGTAAGCGATAACTTCTCCACCAACATTCTTTTGGCGTGCTTCTTTATCAGTAAGCAAACCTTCAGAAGTTGAAAGGATAGCAATTCCAAGTCCGTTAAGAACTTTTGGAAGGTCTTCACGTTTTTTGTAGACACGAAGTCCTGGTTTAGAAACACGTTTCAAGTTAGTGATAACTTTTTCACCGTTTGGTCCGTATTTAAGGAATACACGGATGATGCCTTGTTTGTCATCTTCGATGATTTCAACGTTTTTTACAAAACCTTCGCGTTTAAGGATTTCAGCAATCCCTTTTTTGATGTTTGATGCAGGTACTTCAAGTACTTCGTGTTTAGCTTGGTTAGCATTACGAATACGAGTTAGGAAGTCTGCGATTGGGTCAGTCATAACCATTTTGTTTTTCTCCTCTTACTAGTAGTTTGCAAGTTGCACTTGCTAGTTAATACATGATACAAAGAGCGTAACAGCAAGAGCAAAAATAGGCAATTTGATGCAGGAGCGATGCTCCAAAGAAAATTGGTCTTTTTTGCCAAAGCTGTAGCTCGTGTTCAAATTGGCAAGCCCAACTGAACCCGGGCTAAACTCTGTGTGAAAAAGATAAACTTTCCTAGAAACTTCAGTTTCTTCGTCAAGTTTCCTATTTTCACTTAGAGTTTTGACGCTCTTGATATCTTAAATTACCAAGATGCTTTGGTAACGCCTGGGATTTGTCCTTTGTAAGCTAATTCACGGAAGCAAACACGGCAAAGTTTAAATTTGCGGTAAACTGAATGTGGACGACCACATTTTTCACAACGAGTATAAGCTTGAGTAGAGAACTTCGCTGGACGTTTGTTCTTAGCAATCATTGATTTTTTAGCCATTAGATTTACCTCCTATATTATTTTGCAAAAGGCATTCCAAGGCCTGTAAGCAATGCACGTGACTCTTCGTCAGTGTTAGCAGTTGTTACGATAACGATGTCAAGACCACGAGTTTTGTCAACGTCATCGAAGTTGATTTCTGGGAAAATCAATTGTTCTTTCACACCAAGTGTGTAGTTTCCGCGTCCATCAAATGATTTTGTTGGAACACCGTGGAAGTCACGTACACGTGGAAGTGAAACTGAAACCAATTTATCCAAGAATTCGTACATACGTTCACCACGAAGGGTAACTTTTGCACCGATCGCAACACCTTCACGAAGACGGAAGCCGGCGATTGATTTTTTAGCTTTAGTGATAAGTGGTTTTTGACCTGAGATAAGTGCCAATTCTTCAGCAGCTTTTTCAAGGCTTTTAGCGTTTGATACAGCTTCACCAACACCCATGTTCAAAACGATCTTATCTACTTTAGGCACAGCCATCACTGATGAGTAGTTGAATTGTTCTGTCAAAGCAGGAACTACTTCATTAAGATATTTTTCTTTTAAACGATTTGCCATTATACTTCTCCTTTCCTTCGTGATTAATCAAGCACTTCGCCTGATTTTTTGTTGTAGCGAACTTTTTTACCGTCTACAAATTTGTAACCAACACGACCAGCTACACCATTTTTGTCCAAAACTTGAACGTTTGATACGTGGATAGCTGCTTCTTTCTCGATGATACCACCTTGAGGAAGTTCGTTAGTTGGACGTTGGTGTTTCTTAACGATGTTAACACCTTCAACGATAACTTTGTTTACTTTTGGAAGGGCAGTAAGGACAACAGCTTCTGTTCCCTTATCTTTACCAGCGATTACGCGAACTTTGTCGCCTTTTTTTACAAACATTAGGTTTCTCCTTGATTTTTCTTACGCCCATAAGGGCACCCTGGAGGTAAATCCAGGGGACTAGTTTGTTTCTAAAAATTAAAGTACTTCTGGAGCAAGTGACACGATCTTCATGAAGCCACCTTCACGCAATTCACGTGCAACTGGGCCAAAGATACGTGTTCCGCGAGGAGTTTTGTCTTCACGGATGATAACTGCTGCGTTTTCGTCAAATTTGATGTATGAACCATCAGCACGACGAGCACCTGATTTAGTACGAACGATAACTGCTTTAACAACGTCACCTTTTTTAACCGCACCACCAGGAGTAGCTTGTTTTACAGATGCCACGATAACATCACCGATGTTTGCAAATTTACGTCCTGAACCACCAAGAACTTTGATAGTCAAGATTTCGCGAGCACCGCTGTTGTCTGCGACTTTCAAACGAGTTTCTGTTTGAATCATTTCAGTTTTCTCCTTTCAGGTTTGATTAGATGATGACCGCTTCTTCAACAACTTCTACAAGACGGAAACGTTTTGTAGCTGAAAGCGGGCGAGTTTCCATGATACGTACGATATCGCCTTCTTTGGCAACATTGTTTTCATCATGAGCTTTGTATTTTTTAGAGTAGTTAATACGTTTACCATAGACTGGGTGGTTACGTTTTGTTTCAACTACAACTGTGATTGTCTTGTCCATTTTGTCAGATACAACACGTCCAACAAGAACTTTACGATTATTGCGTTCCATTGAAATTTCTCCTTCCCTAGTCTATTATTTCGCTTCAGATTGAACTGTTTTGATACGAGCGATTTGTTTTTTAACTTCTTTCAAGCGAGCTGTTTGTTCCAATTGACCAGTAGCAGCTTGGAAACGAAGTTCAAACAATTCTTTTTTCAATTCGTTTTCGCGCTTCGCGAGTTCTTCTTGAGAAAGACCACGAAGTTCTTTAACAAATTCTTTTACTTCATTAAGTTTCATGCCTTCTCCTTATTCTGCTTCACGTTTTACGAATTTACATTTAACTGGCAATTTGTGGCTAGCAAGACGAAGCGCTTCGCGAGCGATCTCTTCAGATACACCAGCGATTTCGAACATCACTTTACCACGTTTAACTGGTGCTACCCAACCTTCAGGTGCCCCTTTACCAGATCCCATACGCACACCGATAGCTTTAGCAGTGTATGATTTGTGTGGGAAGATTTTAATCCAAACTTTACCACCACGTTTCATGTAACGAGTCATGGCGATACGAGCAGCTTCGATTTGGCGGTTAGTGATCCAGTGGCTAGTTGTAGCTTGAAGACCGTATTCACCGAATGCTACTTCTTTTCCACCTTTTGCTTCACCGCGCATTTTTCCACGGAATTCACGACGGTGTTTAACACGTTTAGGTACTAACATTGGTTATTTACCTCCTTTAGTGTTTTTGCGAGCTGGAAGAACTTCACCACGGTAGATCCATACTTTAACACCAAGTTTACCGTATGTAGTATCTGCTTCTTCCCAAGCGTAATCGATATCTGCACGAAGTGTGTGAAGTGGAACAGTTCCTTCAGAGTATCCTTCAGCACGGGCGATATCTGCACCGTTCAAACGACCTGATACTTGAGTTTTGATTCCTTTAGCTCCAGCACGCATTGCACGTTGGATTGCTTGTTTTTGTGCACGACGGAAAGCAACACGTTGCTCCAATTGACGAGCAATTCCTTCACCTACAAGGTGAGCATCCAAATCAGGTTGTTTGATTTCGATGATGTTGATGTGTACTTGTTTTCCAGTCAATTTGTTAAGTTTCGCACGGAGTGCATCAACGTTAGCACCACCTTTACCGATAACCATACCTGGTTTAGCAGTGTGAAGTGAAACGTTAACTTTGTTTACTGCGCGTTCGATTTCGATAGTTGAAACTGCTGCGTCAGCAAGTTCTTTTTGAACGAATTTACGGATTGCAAGATCTTCATGAAGGTAATCCGCGTATTCTTTTTCAGCATACCATTTGGCATCCCAATCACGGATGATGCCGACACGCATACCAATTGGATGTACTTTTTGACCCACGATTTTACCTCCTTATTTTTCTGCAACAGCTACAGTGATGTGAGCTGTACGTTTGTTGATTGGTGAAGCTGAACCTTTCGCACGTGGACGGAAACGTTTCATAGTTGGTCCTTCGTTTGCGAATGCTTCAGATACTACCAAGTTAGCTTTATCCAAACCAAAGTTGTTTTCAGCGTTAGCTACAGCTGAGTTCAAAACTTTCAAGATGATTTCAGCAGCTTTGTTTGGAGTGAATGTCAAGATTGCGATTGCATCGGCTACGCTTTTACCACGGATGTTATCAAGAACAAGACGTGATTTACGAGGTGAAACACGTACTGTACGAGCCATTGCTTTAGCTGAAGTAATTTCTGCCATTTATGTTCTCCTTATTTTCTACGTGTTTTCTTGTCGTCTGCAGCGTGACCTTTGTAAGTACGAGTTGGTGCAAATTCACCAAGTTTGTGACCTACCATGTCTTCTTGGATGTAAACAGGTACGTGTTTACGTCCGTCATAAACTGCGATAGTGTAACCAATGAAACTTGGGAAGATCGTTGAACGACGTGACCAAGTTTTAATAACTTTTTTCTTTTCGTCGTTAGCTTGAGCTTCAACTTTTTTCATCAAATGCTCATCGACGAAAGGTCCTTTTTTAAGACTGCGTCCCATTTTTATATTTTCTCCTTTAAATGTTGTACCACAGCGGCTTGCGCTCACAAGCAGCGCTACCGAGCTGGCGGATTTACTAGTTGCTTAAGCGACTAGTTTAATATTATTTCTCATTGCGACGACGAACGATAAGTTTGTCAGATTTCGCTTTCTTGTTACGAGTTTTAAGACCAAGAGCAGGTTTGCCCCATGGAGTAGATGGTGCTTTACGACCAACTGGTGCTTTACCTTCACCACCACCGTGTGGGTGATCGTTAGGGTTCATTACAGAACCACGAACTGTTGGGCGGATACCTTTCCAACGGCTACGTCCTGCTTTACCAAGGTTTACAAGTCCATGTTGTTCGTTTCCGACAACACCAACTGTAGCACGACAAGTTCCAAGAATCATACGAACTTCACCTGATTGAAGACGAACAAGAACGTATTTACCTTCAGAACCCAATACTTGAGCAGATGCTCCAGCAGCACGTACCAATTCACCACCACGACCTGGTTTCAACTCGATGTTGTGGATCAAAGTACCAACTGGAATGTTAGCAAGTGGAAGAGCGTTTCCGACTTTGATATCTGCTTCTGGACCTGAAACGATACGTTGACCAACTTCAAGACCTTTTGGAGCGATGATGTACGCTTTCACACCGTCAGTGTAGTGTACAAGAGCGATGTTTGCAGAACGGTTTGGATCGTACTCAATTGTTTTAACAACTGCTTCAACGTTGTCTTTGTTACGTTTGAAGTCAACCAAACGGTAGAAACGTTTGTGTCCACCACCTTGGTGACGAACTGTGATACGACCGTTGTTGTTACGACCAGCCTTGCTCTTCAATGCAACAAGCAATGATTTTTCAGGAGTGCTTGTTGTGATTTCAGCGAAATCCAAAGAAGTCATATTACGGCGACCGTTTGTTGTTGGTTTATAAACACGAATTCCCACGATATTTCCTCCTTAGATTATTCAGCTTCAGCAGCAAACAACTCGATTGCTTTTGAATCAGCTGTAAGTGTGATGATAGCTTTTTTAGTTTTGTTAGTAAAACCAGTGTAACGTCCAACACGTTTAGCTTTTGGTTTTACGTTGATTGTGTTAACATTTGCAACTTTAACACCTTCGAAAGCAGCTTCAACAGCTTGCTTAATCAAAAGTTTGTGTGCACGAGTGTCAACTTCAAATACATATTTTCCTGCTTCAAGTTGAGCCATTGAGCTTTCAGTGATTACAGGTTTTTTGATAACATCATACAAATTCATTATGCAAGAACCTCCTCGATTTTAGAGATAGCTGCTTGAGTAACAAGAAGTTTGTCACTATTTGCGATGTCAAGAACACTTGCAGTTGTAGCAGTCGCAACTTTCACGTTTGGAAGGTTACGAGCTGAGAGAGCTGCGAATTCGTTTCCTTCTTCAAGAATAACAAGGACTTTAGAATCGATGCTCAAAGCTGCAAGAACTTTTGCAAATTCAGCAGTTTTTGGAGCTGTAAATTCAAGAGAATCAACGGCTACAAATTTATTTTCAGCAACTTTTTCTGAGTAAACAGATTTAAGCGCAAGGCGACGAACTTTTTGAGGAAGTTTGTACGCATAGCTACGTGGAGTTGGTCCGAAGACGATTCCACCACCACGCCATTGTGGAGAGCGGATAGAACCTTGACGAGCACGTCCAGTTCCTTTTTGACGCCATGGTTTGCGTCCGCCACCTGAAACAGCTGAGCGGTTTTTAACTGCGTGAGTTCCTTGACGAAGGCTAGCACGTTGGCTGATGATCACATCAAACACAACAGATTCATTTGGTTCGATACCAAAGATTGCATCGTTAAGAACAACTTCGCCCGCTTGTTTACCAGTTTGGTCGAATAATGTTACATTTGCCATTTTGACTGTATTCCCCTTTCCTTATTATTTACCAGCTTTAACTGCTGATTTGATAGTGATAAGAGATTTCTTAGCACCTGGTACGTTACCTTTGATAAGGATAACGTTCTTTTCTGGAACAACTTGTACAACTTCAAGGTTTTGAATTGTTACACGGTCGCCACCCATACGTCCTGCAAGGTTTTTACCTTTGAATACGCGGTTAGGTGCAACAGGTCCCATAGAACCTGGACGACGGTGGTAACGAGAACCGTGAGCCATTGGTCCACGTGATTGTCCGTGGCGCTTGATAACACCTTGGAAACCTTTACCTTTAGAAGTACCAGTTACGTCAACAACATCTCCAGCTGCGAATGTTTCAACTGTGATTTCAGCACCAACTTCCAAGCCTTCAACGTTTTTGAATTCACGAATGAAGCGCTTAGGAGCCGTGTTAGCTTTCGCTACATGTCCTTTAGCAGGTTTGTTGCTCAATACTTCGCGTTTGTCATCGAAACCAACTTGGATAGCGTTGTATCCGTCTGTTTCAACAGTTTTAACTTGAAGAACAACGTTTGGAGCTGCTTCAATAACTGTTACAGGGATCAATTCGCCAGCTTCAGTGAAGATTTGAGTCATTCCCACTTTTTTCCCTAAGATTCCTTTTGTCATGAGAAAATAGTTCCTTTTCTATATTTTTTATTCAAAAAGTTTTTAACGAGCGTTTTTTATGCTCAAGGTATCAAGCTTTAGATTAAAGTTTGATTTCTACGTTTACACCACTTGGAAGATCCAATTTCATCAACGCATCAACTGTTTTTTGAGTTGGGTTAACGATATCAATCAAACGTTTGTGTGTACGCATTTCAAATTGTTCGCGAGAGTCTTTGTATTTGTGAGTCGCACGAATGATTGTGTAGAGGCTACGTTCAGTTGGAAGTGGGATTGGACCCGCAACTTGTGCACCTGTACGAGTAGCTGATTCTACGATTTTTGCAGCCGCTGTGTCAAGCGTACGGTGTTCGTAAGCTTTCAAACGGATACGGATTTTTTTGTTTGCCATCTTTTTCTCCTTTTCGTCTATTTAAGATAATAGGCTAGCTCCACAAGAAAACCGACGCGGTGTTGCGTGGCAATGCAACCGAGCGTGTCGCAACCTCTTGCATCAAAGCTAAGGCTGTAATTTACAGCACCATAATAGAATAACACAAAGCCCCTGCGATTGCAAGGGATTTGTTGCTGTTTTTTTGTTTTTTTACAATGAAACTGTTTTCTTTTTTTATAGGTCATTTATTTAACTATTTTTATAGAAGAAAGTTAATCTCTCTTCACCTGTTCATAGCTTTCTTTTCCATCATTGAGTTTGTCCCAAATCACTACTTGCCCACTTTTGAGAGATTTTTGCACATCGATAATTCGTTGATTGGACGAGCCTCGAAACTGGAGCATGAGATTTCTCTTAGTTCGGTCGTATCGTCCATCGACAAGAATGTCAATCAATGATAAGAGTTCCAGTTTATCTGGAGTTTCCAACATCATTTCTTCCCATGTATAGCCCGTCCAAGACCAGATGTCCTTGTCTGGCAATTCCTTCCGAATACGCTTCACGAGTGGCAAAAGAATGCCAGTATTGAGAAAAGGCTCCCCTCCCAGCAGGGTCAAGCCTTGAACATAGGGTTGGGCAAGGTCTGCCATAATCTGTTCTTCTAATTCTGCTGTGTAGGGAATTCCTGCATTGAAAGACCAAGTGGCAACATTATAACAACCCTCGCAGTGAAACATACAGCCTGATACATAGAGAGAGTTACGCACACCCTCTCCATCTACAAAGTTGAAGGCCTTGTAATCAATAATACGCCCTTGACTGAGATCCTCGCTTTTCCATTCTTGTGGTTTTGGATTATTCATTCGCTACCTCTATCCAATAACGCTCAACTCCATTACGAACATCTTCAAGGAGCCCACCATTTGCTAGAATGACTGCTCTGCTAGCAGGATTATTCACGCTACAGGTCACAAGAGTTCTCTTGATGTTCTTTTCCTTAGCAACTTGCAAGCCCTGACGGAGAGTCTCTTTAGCATAACCTTTGCCTCTTTCTGATGGACGAATGGAGTAGCCAATGTGGCCAGCATAATTCAATAAACCCTCATTCAGTCTCAATCGCAGATTCAAAAATCCTAGAGCAGGACCTACATCATCAAATGATACAAATTGAATAGAAGGAACACGATTTTCAGGCAAGTTTATTCCCATTTCTTTTTGCTTATTTGTTTCCAACCATTCTTCATACACAAAGTTCTCTGTATCCCAAAATCCTCCATCATGGGCTGATTGGCTCTTTTCAAACTCTGTCATCATCTCTAAAACTGTTTCTTTATCTGCTAATCTTGGTCTGCGTAATTCCATCCTTACCTCCCACTATGAGAAAAGCGAGAGTTGACTCTCACTTTTATTTTTTCTTGTTCTTGTTTAAAAATTGTTCTCTGAGGTTGAGCAAGCGTTCTTTTTTACCAGCTCCACCTTTAGAGTGTTTCTCGTGATAACGGGTCACTTGTGCACGCCCCTTATCGTCTAATTGATATTTTCCCATTTCATTTCTTTCTAATTGGTTACTTGATGGCCAGCTATTTTAATCGTTGAACCATTCATATGTTTGACACGCGCTGCGATTTCCTTGTGACGGCCATTGACCATAGGTCTCGCTTGAGGATTACCTAAATAGCCACAAGTTCGTTTAACAACATCTACTGTTTTAGGGTCGCTATTGCCACAGTTAGGACAAGCAAAACCCCTCTCAGTTGGTTCAAAATCCCCTTCAAAGTCACACTTGTAGCAACGGTCTATTGGTGTATTGGTCCCAAGATAGCCCACACGGTCATAGGCATAGTCCCAGACAGCTTCCAAGGCCTTTGGATTTTGCTGAAGGACTGGATACTCACAATAATGGATGAAACCACCCGACGCACCTGCTTCTGGATAGACTTTCTCAAAATCCAATTTTTCAAACGGTGTTGGATTTTTACGAACATCGTAGTGGAAAGAGTTGGTGTAGTATTCCTTATCTGTAATATCAGGAATAGAACCAAACTTGTCTGTATCTAGTCGGCAGAAACGGTCTGTCAAACTTTCAGATGGTGTTGAGTAGATAGAGAAATGGTAGCCATATTGGTCAGACCACTCTTCTACACGGCGTTTCATATCGCGAATGATATCTAGCGTGAATTCCTTAGCATCTGGATTACTTTCCCAGCTGTTTCCAAAGAAAACAGTCGCTACTTCATACAAACCGATATAGCCCAGCGAAACTGTCGCACGACGATTCTTAAAGAGCTGGTCAACACTTTCTTCTTTACCTAGACGATGACCAAAAGCACCGTATTGATAAAGGATAGGAGCATTAGCTGGTGTCGCTTCCTTGGTCCGTTCAACACGATAAACCAGGGCATCTTCAGCGATATTCATACGCTCGTTGAAGATTTCCCAGAACTTGTTCATATCTCCTTCAGACTCGAGAGCAATACGAGGTAGGTTAACTGTCACAACACCCAGATTCATACGGCCTGAATTGACTTCTACACCATTTTCATCCTTCCAACCTTGAAGAAACGAACGGCAACCCATAGGCACCTTGAAGGAACCTGTCAAGTCAACAATCTTATCGTAAGACAAGACGTCTGGGTACATCCGCTTGGTTGCACACTCAAGAGCCAACTGCTTAATGTCGTAGTTGGGAGTCCCTTCTTCCAAGTTAAGACCTCTTTTTAGCGTAAAAATGAGCTTAGGGAAGATGGCTGTACGGTGTTCTGAACCAAGGCCCTTAATGCGAATGTTTAAGATAGCTTTTTGAATTTCCCGCTCAAAACGATTGGTTCCTAGACCAAAACCTAGCGAAGTGAAAGGTGTTTGTCCATTTGAAGTGAAGAGAGTGTTGATTTCATACTCGAGAGATTGCATGGCATCATAGATATCTTTTTGGGTTTTCTTCCAAGCGTAATCTTCCCGTTTGTCAGGTAAGACCCATTCTTCCGCATCCTTGAGGTGTTTTTGGTAATTCTTCTCTGCATAAGGCGCCAAAACTTCATCGATACGGTCAGCTGAACAGCCACCGTACTGGCTAGAAGCAACGTTGGCGATAATTTGAGAAATCTGAGCTGTCGCAGTCTGGATAGACTTGGGACTTTCTACCTCTGCATTTCCAATCTTAAAACCATTCTCCAACATCCCCTTGAAATCAATCAAACAGCAGTTGGTCATAGGTGTATAAGGACTGTAGTCCAAATCGTGATAGTGGATATCCCCTTTTTGATGGGCATTGGCTACATGCTTAGGAAGCATTTGCAGTCCGATTGATTTCCCAACAATCCCTGCTGTCAAATCACGCTGGGTATTAAAGACATCGCTGTCTTTATTAGCATTTTCATTGACAACGGCCTGGTCTTTGTTGAGAAGTTTATGGATGCTAAAGTTGATATCTGTCGCTTTTGAACGCTCAAAATCCCTTTGTGTCCGATAAGTAATATACTCCTCAGCTAGCGCATATTCTTTGGCTTCAAGGAGTTCATGTTCTACGATATTTTGAATTTCGTAAATCTTAACCCCCTGTGGAAAGCGACTATGAATTTCTGTGACAATTCGCTCGGTCAGAGCATCGAGGCGTTTTTCGACCAGGGGTGTCACATCCATAACCTTGTCAGCCGCCTTGTGGAGAGCCTTGTCAATCTTGTCCACATCAAATACAACACGTCTCCCATCTCGTTTTTCAACGAAGAGAGTTGGCAAAATTGTAATTTTTTCTTCTAGTGCAATCATATGCATGCTCTTTTCTAAAATGTTCTTTCTAAAAAGTATTATACCACTCTAAAAAGAAAAATCAATATCTTGTGTTAAAAATCCTAAAATTTTTAAAAATACACAAGATATTGATTTCGTTATTTAATTTTATAGACTTTAAACTCTGAGTAATCAGTCTTTACTTGTTGGTAATTTTCTTTCAAAATTGTTTCCACTTCAGACCAGACTGCTACCTTATCATTCACCACAATCACCTTAGGTTTGTTTTCTTTCAAGTCATTGATTAAACTAGTTTTATTCTCTTCTGTACTCGTGTAAAGAAGAGGTGATGGGAACATGGATCCAGACAAACGCTGGCTTTCTTTATACATCTGAACATGTGAATCCCAAATATAGATTTGGTCACCATCACTCGTCTCTTGTTTGACTCTATCTACCACTTGATGTTGTTCTCTATAAGAAGCTGGATGCAAGACAAAACGAGCTACAAAAGGAATTGCAATCAGATAAACCACCACTAGGATCGGTAAGTAGAGATTCCCTTTCATGAATTTTTTCCATAAAGTAGGAACTTCTTCTCTTCTACTACGGCGAGCTCCCCTAGCTGAATGTTTCCCACGAATACTGGTCATCAAAAGAAGGAGTAAAAATGGAAGGATTAGAATCAAACGCGAACCGTGAAGAGATTCTTGAGAAAAAAGCAACAAAGCTAATACAAATAAGAAAGCAAAACTAGCTGGCACTGAAATAACATACAATCTTGATGCCTTTGATTGGAACAATCCTAGAAAAACAAGGAAGAGAGCTCCTAAACCAAAGGTCAACAAACCATAGAATACAACATTATCCATTAGTTGAGGATTCGTAAAGACCTGAAGGGAATCAATCGGATATAAAAGACTTCCCATAGCTCCTCCAAAACTACCTGAAGTAAGCACATAGTAGCCTACTGGATAAAAGATGAGAGAAAAGCCAAGTGCTGCTGCAAAAAACTGATAAACTCCATGAGCAAAGCGACCATGCCCAACATTAAAGACAAATAAACCAATCGTTACTACTACAGTAAAGAGAAGACTTGTAAGAGGCTCTATGAAAAATGATAGACCCAAAAAGATCCCCAGACGTAGAAATCCCTTGTCATGGTTAGGATTTGATAGATAAGCTGCTATGAACGAAAATCCTGCAAACAGGAATGGCAGAGCTAAGATCGTAGCATAGCCTCCTCCAAAACCGAGACCGGATACCAAAATATAAAATATGGTTAGGAGTTGCTTGGCTTGTTCCCTTTGTCCCGTCAGATAGTCAGTTGAAGAAAAGAGGAAGTAACCTCCTCCTAAGAGAGCTAGCCATTCTACCAAGGCAAAAAGAATGCCTCCTTGGGTAATATAAAGTGGCAAGTAATAAAGAAGACCTTGACTAGCATAATAGCTACTGTAGAGCTGTCCTCCCTGATGTAAAGCCCACCCTATATACAAATCCTGCGCCTGAGAGGGACTTACCATATCTAAAAGTAAAGGTAGCACCACAGAAAAAACCGTTGCAATCGTACTTCCAATGATGAGTCTGAAAAATGGAAAAGCTACCTGTTCTTCTTTTTCTACATGAGATTCAAGGTTCCTATCCAGTCTATTTTCAATTTCATTACTCTGTATCGTTTCGGATACTTCTTCGATTCTGCCATATACAGCCATGTCGTTTCTCCTATTCAATTTATCTGTCTTAGTATATCAAAAAGACCTAAAATTGTCAGCTTGCGATGGGTGTTTGAGTGATTTTTTGCATAGTTTCACAAAGGTTTCAATTTCCCGAAATCGGTGTAAATGCGTCTGTTCAAACGTCGTGATATAGTTCAATTCCTTCTGAGTCAGCATCGTTCCTCCTACATCTTCTTATTCGTAAAAGGCAAGAAAAATAGGACTGGTTTGTGTCCTAAGTCCTAGATTTCTTATAAGATAGGGGCGAATAACTGGGCAATTTCCTTAATCAATTTTTGATACCAGCTATTTTTTATCGTATGAGGGAAAATTTCTTGCGATACTGAAAAAATCTCCTCAAAATCTTTTTGAATCTCTGTGATTGATGCCGTTTTATATAGCAAAACTGCATTTTCATAGTGGTGAAGCAAACTTCTATAATCTAAGTTAATGGTCCCAACTGCAGCAAAGTCCTTATCCACTAGGATTTGTTTACTGTGGATAAAGCCTGGACTATACTCAAAAATCCTCACTCCTGCTGACAATAAATCCGAATAGGCCCCTCTTGTGATGAGTTGGATTAATTTCTTATCTGGAATGAAAGGTGTCACGATACGGACATCAACACCCCTCATGGCCGCATTTTTAATACTCTCCGTTAAATCATAGTCAATAATCAAATAGGGCGTTGTGATATAGACTGAATCAGTGGCCTGATTAATCAAACTTTGATAGACTTTTTTCCCTACCTGAGTACGGAAGATGGGCTTAGGACCACTACCATAGGGAATGCAGAGCCCTTGGCTAGAACAAGGCTGGTTTTCCAAGTGATACTGGTCAAAATCGCTGATTTCCCCACGATTAATGTACCAAGTCATCAAAAAGAGACGGGTGAGAGCCTTGACACCAGGGCCATCTAAGCGAATCCCACTGTCCTTCCAGTAGCCAAAGCGTTCTACATGATTGATGTACTCATCGGCTAAGTTAATCCCTCCTGTATAGGCTACCTGACCATCTATGACAAGGATTTTCCGATGGTCCCGATTGTTGTAAGCCACCGTCAAGCGAGGAATCACCTTGTTAAATTTATGGGCTTCAATTCCTCGACTACGAAGCTGAATAGTATAATCACCAGGTAATGTTGCCATACAACCAATGTCATCATAAAGCATTTTCACTTCTACACCTTGGGCGACTTTTTCTTCCAAAATCTCTAAAATACTATTCCACATCAAACCTTCTTCTACAATATAATACTCTAAGAAGATAAACTTTTCTGCTTTCCTAAGATCCTCCAGCATCTGTTGCCACATACTTTCTCCAGAAGCAAAAAACTTCGTATCTGTTTGATCATATACATCTGCATTTGTATCCATACTGAGGAGTGATTTGATGACTCCGTAAGCAGATTTGTCTTGTTCCTTTAATTCCAAACGCAAAGCTCTACTGTTATCCTCACGATGAACCATGGATTGCAATTGTTCCAGTTGCTTCATTTCTTTCTTGGACAAACGACGTTCTCCAAACATGATATATAGCAATGGTCCAAACACTGGAACAAAGGCTACTAAAAGCCATGTTACCTTACTCTCGGGATTCATAGAACGATTGACAATCGATACAATAGTCGCTAACCTCACTAAAACAACAAGAATAATCCAGATAATAGGCGCCATTCGTCCCAGATAGAGAAATACACCAAAAACAAGAACTAGCTCAGTCAGCATAATGGTAATACTAAAGCCATACTTGGACATGAGCAACTGTATTTTTCTAGCTTTCATACCTCCCCTTTCTTTTTTATCCTTTTCTCTAACCACCTAGTTAATAGTTGTTTCCACTAGTATACATCAGTTCACAGCTAGATGGCAACAATTTACTCTTTTCTACTTGAATTTAGTAGGCATTCGACCAAGTTTACAATCCCAGTACCAGTATGGGAAATCAATATCCTAATCTTACATGATATAAAAAGAGTTTTCAAGATAATCCTTCTTTTTATGATAAGCTCTATTTTCAAATATACCATCCACTTGATTTTATCTTTATAGGAAAGCTCTGATAAAATTAAAATATCCCTAGAAAGGTAGTTAAGGTATTTTACCATGGAAATTACAGTACGTTTCAACAAATCTTTTTAGATAATGTTTGAGACTTTTAAAACCAAAAAATTCCAATAGAATCTATCGGAATTTTTGATAAATAAGCTTTACTTAGATAAAACAATGCGATCAGACGCTTCTCTATCCATATCGTCAATAATCATCTGATTTCCATTAATTGCATAAATCTTGGCATCATCCCCAATAATCATGCGTTGATTAGCGACATCGAAGCTAACCTGCTTGATTTCTTGATCTCCGTCAGTTTCTACCTGTGTCCATGTACAAGTTGTTCCAGTTACCACTAAAGTGATACGGTCTCCTTCGTCCTGACCAGTATAAGTTCCATCAATATTGGTTGGTTGAGCTGTAACTGTATTTTGTGAAGAACTTGTTGTTGCCTGGTTTGAATTTTCTGCCGAAGATGAAGCAGCAGGTTGTGATTGCTGAGTTTGTTGTGTTTGCGATTGAGCTGCTGGTTGTTGAACCTGTTGAGCTCTTTGTGAACAAGCTACTAAAAGACTAAGACTTGCTAGAGAAGCAAGAGAAAGTGTGAATGTTTTTAATTTCATGACGAATTTCCTTTCTGCTACCAATTTACAGAAGTATTCCTTCTAACTAGTAGTTTCCCTAGTATAACAAGTTCAAAAAAGGAGGTCAATTCATCTGCTCATGGGTCAGCAAGTAGCCCCGTACTTCTGAGATAAAATAGAGAGACCCTGTAACGAACAACAAATCCTGGGCACCTGCTCTTGCTTCAAAATTGCTAATAAATTCTCGGTAAGAAGGAACTATATCGTAACCTGTTACATCTGTTTCATCCAAAGAACCTTGATAGTCAAAGCCGGTCACCTTGAGTTCCACCTGAGACAATTTTTCAG
The DNA here is from genome assembly GCF_041432295.1 of Streptococcus sp. 27098_8_109. GTDB lineage: Bacteria > Bacillota > Bacilli > Lactobacillales > Streptococcaceae > Streptococcus. The sequence continues at coordinate 46,076 of NZ_JAPVZJ010000009.1, read as the reverse complement.
TCAGATAAGCCAACATCCCTTGATAATCCTTCCGTTTCAAGGCTCCAAATAGGATTTGAGGACGATAACCTTCCTGCTCTTTTTCTTTAATAAACTCAACCAAGCGAGCCAAGGCAGGAAGGTTATGAGCACCGTCCAAGTAAATCTGAGGACGAATACGCTCCAAACGCCCAGCCCAATGGGTCTTCTCCAAAGCCTGTCTTACAACCTGTTCATCAACAGCTTCCTTTCCTTCTCTCATAAAGAGAAGAAACGTTTGTAGCGCCAAGGCCGCATTTTCCTGCTGATAAGCTCCTTCTAAACCTATTTTCAACTGTGAAAGGTTAGCCAAAGAGCTTAAAAAATTCCCATTCAGCATTGAAAAATCCCGACCTGCCTGATAAAGGTCAACAGCTAAAGAGTCTGCTTTTTTCTGACAAACAAGCCTAGCTTCTGAAGGCAACTTAGCAATCACTGCCTTTTTACCAGCCTTAAAAATACCAGCTTTCTGCTCTGCAATTGCTGCTATACTGTCACCCAGAGTCTCCTGATGGTCAAGTCCGATAGAGGTGATGACAGCAATCTCTCCAGTTACCACATTAGTCGTGTCAAGTAAGCCGCCAATTCCCACTTCTAATAAAACCAAATCCACCTCTTGCTCTCTAAAATAAAGAAAAGCAATCAAGGTCAGCAATTCAAAAAAGGACAACTGATCATGGGTTTGCAGAAGCATTTTCTCCATCTCCTTGACCTGATTAGCCAAACGAATGAAGTCTGCATCAGCTATTGGTTGCCCGTTAATGCAGATTCGATCATTGATAGAGACGATATGAGGGGAAGTAAAGGTCGCAACTTTTTTGTCATGCCCCATAAATAACTCCCTCATAAAAGCAATGGTAGATCCTTTTCCATTAGTTCCTGTTACGTGGATAATAGGATAAGACTTCTCGGGATTCCCCAACAAATCCACCGCTTGTTGCATTCGGCCCAAACCTGATCGAAAATTCAAACCAATCCGACTATGAAGCCATTCTTCTACTTCAAACATATACATCTCCTTAATTACAGGTTCAATCAACTGCCTCAATAAAGTCTCATAACTAACAAAAACGAGGCCAGGATTTTCGTCCCGACCTCTTACCTGGTTAGCTAATAACTAGCTACTATGAATATTAGCTTGGGGTAAAACATCCACTGGATGTGCCTGCGTTTCTAATTTCTAGCGCAGTGCTAAAAACATCCACCGGATGTTCCAACTCTTTCTAGTTTCTAGGAGTTGGGGTGATACAGTCTCCCAGACTGTATCACTCCTCCATAAAGCTGTTGAAGACTTCTTCAATCATGTTCCATTCGTCTTCTGAGTCTTCTGGGATTGGTTGCAATTCGCCTTCTGTTCCGTCTTCATTTTCGATGAATGAGTAAGCTTGGATTTCAACTTCACCATTTTCATCTTCTTCTGCGTTAACTGGCACTAGCAGAACATAGTTTTTACCAAATTCTTCTTTTCCATCAATGGTCAAAAGGATTTCAAATAAAGTTTCATTTCCTTGTTCATCAACAAGTGTAATCAATTCACGTTCTTCGTGGTCGTGGTTATGATCGTGTGACATAGCCTCTCCTTTATATTAAAATTTTCTATCTAAATAGTTTTGTAAAATCAGCTGAGCTGCTAACTTATCAATGACTTTTTTGCGCTTATTGCGACTAATATCTGCTTGTTCAATCAACATGCGCTCTGCGGCAACTGTTGTCAAGCGTTCATCTTGATAGTCTACTGGTAAACCAAAAAGCTCTTCTAGCTTTGCTCCGTAGGCTTGACTAGCTTCCACGCGCGGTCCGCTTGTATTGTTCATGTTTTTAGGCAAGCCCACTACAAATCGTTCCACCTTGTAAGTATCAACCAACTCCTTAACGCGGTCAAAACCAAATTGACCTTGCTCCTCATTGATTTGGATGATTTCAAGTCCTTGAGCTGTAAAACCAAGCGGATCGCTAATGGCCACCCCTACCGTTTTTGAACCGACGTCCAATCCCATAATTCTCATAGGTTATAGATCGACTCCTTGTCCTTTAAGGTAGTAGCGGACCAATTCTTCAACGATTTCATCGCGCTCATACTTACGGATTTGATTTCGTGCATTATTATAACGAGGAACGTAGGCAGGGTCTCCACTCAATACGTAACCTACGATTTGGTTAATCGGGTTATAACCCTTATCGTTCAACGAAGCATAAACATCAGTCAAAGTTTCGCTAATTTCTTTTTTATTGGAATCGTCCAATTTAAAACGTACTGTTTCTTCAGTAAATCCCATTCTAACACCCTCTTTCCTTAGAATAGTACCATTATAGCATAATTCCTTACGTTCTACAATTCAGGCAGTCTATTTATTTGGATTTTCTACTGTTCTGTCGCGCCATTTGCCAATCTGTCTGAAATATATTTGCTTGGTTCATTCTTCAAGAGATTTTCTAAACCAATATTCTTCAAATATTCTAACTGAGAAGCCTTCTTGACATCCAGAACTTGAAAGTCAAAACTAGTCGTTGTTTGAAGTTCGGTTGCGCTCAATAGTTTGGTTTCAAGCTTAAATCCTGCTAATTTACGAGCTTCTATAATAGCCTCATCCTTCTCCTCTGCCTCGAGAAGAGCTTTTTGAGTTTCTTCCACTCCATGTTGGTCGATATAAGTCTTCAACTCATCAGAAACTGGACGTTTTTGTTGAATCGTTAAGCTCAAAAAAGTCTTGTCCTTGTATGTAATGGTTTGGGTTTGCTGGCTACCATCATCTGACTTGGGCAAGACCAAAGTCTTGGTCACAACTGTATTCTTCTCAGCATTCTCAATAACTGGCAATGCCGACTGAAGCGTATCCTTTTCTGTTTTTGTAGCTGTTCCAGTTTCTTTTTTCTGTCCGCAACCAACCAGGACAAAAAGGAAAGCTAGACTAACAAGAACTATTTTTTTCATTTCTTTCTTCTTTCTGTTTAAGATTAAAATAGAATAAGACTGGGAATTGCTCCCAGCCTTGATGTTTATAGAGCTGCACGCAAACGTGCTTCTGCATTTTCTACATTACGGACAGAGCGTGGTAGGAAGGCACGAATATCGTCTTCCTTGTAGCCAACTTGCAGGCGTTTTTCATCTACAAGGATTGGGCTCTTTAAAATTCTCGGTGTTTCCATAATCAGATTGAGGACTTCATTAACACTCAAATCTTCAATATCCACTCCAAGGGCTTTGGCATAGCGATTTTTAGACGAAACGATGCTGGCTATTCCGTTATCTGTTTTGGTTAGAATATCCAGTAATTCTTCTCGCGTAATTCCTTCTTTACCAAGGTTTTGTTCTTTATAACTTAACTGGTGGGCATTGAGCCAGGTTTTTGCTTTTTTACAGCTAGTACAACTTGAGACTGTATAAATTTTGATCATGTACCTACCCCTTTCGCTACATGTTACTATCAGTTTAGTCTATTATACCATAAAAAACATCCGACTTGCGACCTATTTTTAAATTTTTTTGACTTTTTTCGTCATTTTCGTACTTTTTTCTTGACAAAATGAAATTTACAGCCATTCTTGATATTTTTTGATATAGATTTTTTTCACAATTGTCACGCTAATCATATACAAAATAATGATGAAAAGTAAAAAGATGAAATAAATCGGTTTTAAAGGAGTTAGATGAAGAAGGCTAGCTAGTGGACTGTAGGGAAGGAAGGTCACAAAGGCTGCAGCCAATAAGGTTGTCACAAGAACGAGCCAAGCTGGACGACTTTGTAAAAAGGGAATTTTGGCTGAACGCAGCATATGGATAACCATAGTTTGTGACCACATAGACTCGATAAACCAACCTGTCTGGAACAAGACAATAAAGCCTACGGCAGACTCCGCTCCATGAACATAGGCATGACCTGTCGTCATGGGGACAATGATAAAATAGAGCAAAATAAAGGTCAAAATATCAAAGGCAGAAGAGATCGGACCCATCCAGACCATAAAACGCGTGATGGACTTGGCTTCCCATGTATGCGGATTTCTCAAAAAATCTTTGTCCACCTTGTCAAAAGGCAAGGCAATGCAAGACAAATCATAAACTAGATTTAGGATAATCAAATGGACTGGTGCCATTGGTAAAAATGGTAAAAAGATTCCAGAGACCAATAGGGATAAGATATTTCCAAAATTAGAACTCACTGTCATTTTGATATATTTGGTCATATTAGCATAGACCTTACGACCTTCAACAAGCCCTTTTTCAAGCACCATGAGATCCTTATCAAGTAGGATAACATCAGCTGTTTCTTTGGCAATATCTACTGCTGTATCAACAGAAATCCCCACGTCTGCAACTTTCATGGAAGGGGCATCATTGATCCCATCTCCCATATAGCCGACAGCATGACCATTAGCCTTAAATTGCAAAATAATCCTTGCTTTTTGGTCAGGAGAAAGTTTGGCAAAGACAGTTACCTCCTCTACGGCTTGAGCCAATTCTTGATCACTCATCTGATCAATTTCAGACCCCAACAGCATCTGATTGATATCCAAACCAACCTTTTCACAGACTGCTTGGGTAACTTTTTCGTTATCTCCCGTTAAAATCTTTGTTTGAACTCCATGTTCTAACAGAGCCTTAATTGCTGGTGCTGCAGATGGTTTAGGAGGATCTAGGAAGGCTAAATAACCAGTTAGAATCATATCCCCTTCATCATCAACTGTATAGGCATGTCCTTCCCTCAAACCTGACTTATAGGCTACTCCCAAGACACGCAAACCTTGTTGATTTAGTTGTCTGACTTCTGCTAAAATTTCTTCTCTAATAACATCTGTCAAGGGAGTAATCACTCCTTGGTATTCCGCATGACTGGAAATCGTCAACATTTCCTCTAGGGCACCCTTGGTTACCAAACTAACAACTTCGTGTTCATCCTTAACGATAACACTCATCCGTCTACGTTCAAAATCAAAGGGAAGCTCATCTATTTTTTGAAAAGTTTGAGCCAGATTTTGCAAGAGGGTGTGTTCTTTTGCTTCCTTTTCAGTCCGTTTGATGATGGCTCTATCCATCAAATTTTTCAAGCCCGTTTGAAAATAAGAATTGAGATAAGCTCGTCTCAAGACGGTCAAATCCAAATCTCCATGTATATCCAAAGGATATTCAAGAACAATTTCGTCTTGAGTGAGGGTTCCGGTTTTATCCGTACACAAGATATCAATCGCCCCTAAGTCCTGTATTGCATTGAGTTTCTTGATAACCACTTTTTCCTTGGCCATAATGATGGAGCCCTTTGCTAGACTGGCCGTGATAATCATAGGAAGCATCTCAGGTGTCAATCCAACACCAACACTCAAAGCAAATACGCCAGCTTCCAGCCAGTCACCATCTGTTAAACCATTGGACAAGAAAACGATGGGCACCATGACCAGCATCAAACGAATCAGGAGCCACGAAATACTATTCATCTCCCGTTCAAACGAAGTAGGCTCATCATAGGTGTTCAAAGTCTGCTCAATGGCCCCCATCATGGTATCATCACCAACTGCTAAAACCACGGCCTTGGCACTACCAGACAAGACATTGGTTCCCATAAAGGCGAGCGCTTCTGCCTCTAGCAGACTATCAGATTGTTGAACTGTTGCCTTGGTCAAGGCCAATTTTTCAACCGATTCACTTTCACCTGTCAAGCCCGACTGTTGTACAAAGAAATCGCGCGACTCAAATAAAAGAAGATCTGCTGGAATCATGTCTCCAGCGCTTAATTTAACCACGTCACCCACTACCAAATCATCGATAGGTACTTCTTGGATTTCTCCTTGACGAATGACAGTCGCTGTGTTGACAATCATTTTTGATAGATTGGTCGCAGCCTTATCACTACGGAGTTCTTGGACAAAGCGTATGCCACCAGAAATGAGGACGAGGACAACGATGATAATAGAAGTCGTCGGATCCTCTTGACCTGGTTTTGCCAACCAGACATTGGTCACCAAGGAAATCACGGCGATGACCAGTAAGATGATCGTAAAAGGATTGATAATGGATTCGTAAATTTTTTTGAGGATACTGTCTTCTTGACCCTTTGTGATGGTATTTTCACCATATAGGTCACGATTTTTCTCCACCTGCTCCCCAGTCAAGCCTGTTAGACTTGTCTTATAAAAAGATAGAGTTTCGTTTAAAGATGTATGAATAGCTGTTGCTAATCTTTCTTTTGTAGTTTTCATTGGTTTCTCCTATCTGTATGAATGATGTGTTTCATACACAGAGACCAATCACTTTATAAGGGCAGAACGACACAAATCAGCGATTGGCTGTGTATGTGCGGTTCCGGATGATCGTCAATTTGCATCGTCTATCTCCTTTCTTTGATTTAAACAGTAGAAAATCCCACCATAAAATGGCAGGATTAAAAAACTAATTATCTGTTTTTCGTTCAAGCTTTAACTCCATAGGGCAATGTAATGAGCTTAGTCTTGGCCTTCGCGACCAGGACTGTTGACCAACGAGTAGTGTCTCCACTGCTTTGCGGTAGTCATCCGTATCCCTATGGTAGCCTCACCTACCGTTTTCGTCTTTCAGTATAAACCTTTAAAATTTAAAAGTCAATCATTTGAGTTGTTTGACTCTTAAATAACTATCAACTCTTTTGGAGCCAGGGTCAATAATTCACAACCGGTCTCTGTAATCAGGATATCATCCTCGATACGAACCCCGTATTTACCTTCAATATAGATACCCGGTTCATCGGTCAAGGCCATACCTGCCTTAATAGTTTCTGTAGAAGTCTGGCTAAAGTATGGTTCCTCATGGATATCCAGTCCAATACCGTGTCCAATACCGTGGGTAAAGTAGTCGCCATAGCCCGCCTCGATGATAATATCACGAGGGATTTTGTCAAAGTCACGGAAACCTAATCCTGCCTTAGCCTGATCAATCAAGGCTTGGTTGGCTTTCAAAACCGTATTGTAAATCTCTGCTTGCTCGTCGCTGACATGCCCCAGATAAATAGTCCGTGTCATATCACTGACATAGTGGTCATAAAGGCAACCGAAGTCCATGGTAATGGCTTCTCCCAGCTCCACTGGTTTGTGCATGGGATGGGCATGGGGTTTAGAAGAGTTGATACCGCTAGCTAGGATAGTGTCAAAAGACAAGCCAGATGCTCCCAACTCACGCATACGGAAGTCAAGGAAGTTGGCAATCTCAATTTCAGTTTTTCCTGGTTTAATAAAGTCAAGCGCATCGCGAAAAGCTTGGTCTGAGATAGAACAAGCCTTGCGAATAGCTGCAATCTCTGCCTCATCCTTAATCATTCGAAGACCTTCAACAAACTGAGTTTGTGGAAGCAAGTCCAAACCTGCAAAAGCTACCTGCATACGGTGATAATAAGAGACTGAAATCTCATCTTCAAAACCGATACGAGACAAGCCCATGTCCTTGACAATTCCTGCAATGACAGCCAATTCATCACGGTCTGCTACAATCTCAAAACCACTGGTTTCTTGCTTGGCCGCAATGATATAGCGAGAGTCCGTCACCAAGACCTGGCGGTCACGGCTAATGAAGACTGTCCCATTTGAACCCCAAAAACCAGTCAAATAATAGACGTTTTTAAGGTTATTGATGATAATGCCATCCAGTTCCTTTTCTTGCATTTTAGTTAGAAATGATTGTACGCGTTTATTCATGATGTAACTTTCCTTTCAAATAATGTCCTGTGTAGCTGGCTTCATTGGCAGCTACTTCTTCTGGAGTTCCTGTTGCGATGATGGTTCCACCACCTACACCGCCTTCAGGTCCCAGGTCAATGATATGGTCTGCCGTCTTAATAACATCTAGATTGTGCTCGATAACGAGTACTGTATTGCCATCGTCAACAAAACGAGCTAAAACTTTAAGCAAGCGAGCAATATCCTCAGTATGAAGCCCTGTCGTCGGCTCATCGAGAATGTAGAAAGATTTTCCTGTCGAGCGTTTGTGGAGTTCACTAGCCAGCTTCATACGCTGAGCTTCTCCCCCAGAAAGGGTGGTAGCTGGTTGCCCTAGCGTCACATAGCCTAGCCCTACATCCTTGATGGTCTGAAGTTTGCGTTGAATTTTCGGAATGTGTTGGAAGAATTCCACCGCATCGTTGACGGTCATATCCAAGACCTGCGAGATATTCTTTTCTTTGTAGTGAACTTCTAGGGTTTCACTGTTGTAGCGAGTCCCGTGGCATACTTCACAAGCCACATAAACATCTGGCAGGAAGTGCATCTCAATCTTGATAATCCCGTCACCTGAGCAGGCTTCACAACGACCACCCTTGACATTGAAACTGAAACGTCCCTTTTTGTAACCACGAATCTTAGCCTCATTTGTCTGGGCAAAGAGGTCACGTATATCGTCAAAAACTCCCGTATAGGTAGCAGGGTTAGACCTCGGCGTTCGTCCGATAGGGCTCTGATCAATATCAATCAAGCGGTCTACATGCTCAATCCCTGTAATCGTTTTAAACTTACCAGGTTTGTCTGAATTGCGGTTGAGCTTCTGGGCAATAGCTTTTTTGAGAATGCTATTGATTAGGGTCGATTTCCCTGAGCCCGACACCCCTGTCACTGCGATGAATTTTCCTAGTGGGAAGCGAGCTGTGACATTTTGCAGGTTGTTCTCACGCGCTCCCGTCACCTCGATAAAACGACCATTACCAACACGGCGTTCTTCTGGTACTGGAATGGCACGTTTGCCTGACAAGTACTGGCCTGTGATAGACTTACTGTTACGAGCTACCTGTTTGGGCGTACCTGCCGCAACAATCTCCCCACCAAAAACACCCGCACCAGGACCAACGTCAATCAGATAATCAGCCTCACGCATGGTATCTTCGTCATGTTCCACCACGATAAGAGTATTGCCCAAGTCACGCATCTTTTTGAGACTGGCAATCAGACGGTCATTATCCCTCTGGTGAAGACCGATTGACGGCTCGTCTAGAATATAAAGAACACCTGATAGGTTAGAACCAATCTGGGTCGCCAAGCGAATACGCTGACTTTCCCCACCTGAAAGAGTTCCTGCCGAACGTGACAGGGTCAGATAGTTAAGACCCACGTTATTAAGGAAAGTCAAACGGTCCTTGATTTCCTTGAGAATGGGCCGAGCAATGATGGCTTCATTTTCAGAAAGAGTCAACTGACTGACTAATTCCAAGTGGTCTGCGATAGACAGGTCTGAAATTTCTCCGATATGTGGTCCTTGCGCACCACCAACACGGACAGACAAGGCCTGGTCATTGAGACGGTAACCATGACAGGTTCCGCAGGTCAGCTCATTCATGTAAAGGCGCATCTGGGTGCGAGTGTAGTCACTATTAGTTTCATGGTAGCGACGTTTGATATTATTAACAACTCCCTCAAAAGGAATATCGATATCGCGCACGCCACCAAATTCATTCTCATAGTGGAAATGGAATTCCTTACCATCTGAGCCGTAGAGAATCAAGTTCTTATCTTCTTCTGACAAGTCCTCAAAAGGCTTATCCATATCCACTCCAAAGGCTGTCATAGCCTGCTCTAGCATGTTTGGATAGTAGTTGGATGAGATAGGATTCCACGGAGCCAAGGCTCCCTCACGTAAGGTTTTGCTGGCATCTGGCACTACCAAATCAGTATCCACCTCCAGCTTGATGCCCAAGCCATCACACTCACTACAAGAACCAAAAGGAGCATTGAAGGAGAAGAGACGCGGCTCTAACTCTGGAACAGTAAAGCCACAAACTGGACAGGCATAATGCTCAGAGAAGAGCAACTCAGAATCGTCCATGGTGTCGATAATGACATAGCCTTCTGCGATACGAAGGGCAGCCTCAATAGAATCAAAGAGACGACTACGAATGCCCTCCTTGATAACAATACGATCAACCACGACATCAATATTGTGTTGCTTGCTCTTAGATAACTCTGGCACTTCGGTCACATCATAGACTTCCCCATCCACACGGACACGGACATACCCATCTTTCTGAACCTTCTCGATAACACTCTTATGTTGGCCTTTTTTCTTGCGGATGACAGGGGCCAAGATCTGCAAGCGCTGGCGTTCAGGCAATTCTAAAACCTTATCCACGATTTGCTCCACTGAAGAGGCCTTGATAGCTCCATGCCCGTTGATACAGTAAGGCGTCCCCACACGTGCGTAGAGGAGACGCAGATAGTCATTGATTTCAGTCGTTGTTCCCACCGTCGAGCGAGGGTTTTTACTAGTCGTTTTCTGGTCGATAGAAATAGCTGGGCTGAGACCATCAATAGCATCTACATCAGGCTTCTCCATATTCCCCAAGAACTGACGAGCATAGGCTGACAAACTCTCCACATAGCGACGTTGCCCCTCCGCATAGAGGGTATCAAAGGCCAGACTGGATTTCCCTGAACCTGACAAACCGGTCACAACAACCAACTTGTCTCGCGGAATCTCCACATCAATATTTTTTAAATTATGGGCACGCGCCCCATGAATGACAATTTTATCTTGCATTTTTGTTCTTTCTAGTCCATTATTGCTTACCATTATACCAAAAAAAGTGAGATTCTATTACCCAAAAGACTTAATTTGTAGTATAATAGTACGGTGTGAAAAAATCTGAAAAATGAGAAAGGATAAGGGATATGAAACAAGTTTTTCTCTCTACAACAACTGAATTTAAAGAGATCGATACACTTGAACCGGGTACTTGGATCAATCTCGTCAATCCAACTCAAAATGAATCACTCGAAATCGCCAACGCCTTCGATATCGATATTGCCGACCTTCGAGCACCGCTCGATGCGGAAGAAATGTCTCGTATTACGATTGAAGACGAGTACACCCTGATTATCGTTGACGTGCCGGTCACAGAAGAAAGAAATAATCGCACCTACTACGTAACCATCCCGCTTGGTATTATCATCACAGAGGAAACCATCATCACTACTTGTTTGGAACCATTACCGGTCCTCGATGTCTTTATCAACCGTCGATTGCGTAATTTCTACACCTTCATGCGTTCACGTTTTATCTTTCAGATTCTCTATCGCAATGCAGAGCTTTACCTAACAGCCCTTCGTTCGATTGACCGTAAGAGTGAACAAATCGAAAGTCAACTGCATCAATCAACTCGTAATGAAGAATTGATTGAGCTCATGGAATTGGAAAAAACCATCGTCTATTTCAAGGCTTCCCTCAAAACAAATGAGCGTGTGATTAAGAAATTGACCAGCTCAACCAGCAATATCAAGAAATACCTTGAAGACGAAGACCTGCTTGAAGACACCCTGATTGAAACCCAACAGGCCATCGAAATGGCAGACATTTATGGAAATGTCTTGCACTCTATGACAGAGACCTTTGCCTCTATCATTTCCAACAACCAGAACAACATTATGAAAACCTTGGCCCTTGTGACCATCGTCATGTCCATCCCAACCATGGTCTTTTCTGCCTACGGGATGAACTTTAAGGATAATGAAATCCCCCTAAACGGCGAGCCAAATGCCTTCTGGTTAATCGTCTTTATCGCCTTTGCTATGAGTGTCTCGCTCACTCTCTATCTCATCCATAAAAAATGGTTCTAAGAGGAGTTCCTATGTCTCAGATTGATCTACAAAAATTAACTAAGAAAAACCAAGAGTTTGTCCACATCGCTACCCAACAATTCATCAAAGATGGGAAAACAGACGCTGAAATCAAGGCTATTTTTGAGGAAGTCATTCCCAAAATCCTTGAAGAGCAAGCCAAGGGTACGACTGCTCGTTCCCTCTATGGCGCACCGACCCACTGGGCTCATAGTTTCACTGTCAAGGAACAATATGAAAAAGAGCATCCAAAAGAAAATGATGATCCAAAACTCATGATTATGGACTCAGCCCTTTTCATCACTAGCCTCTTTGCCCTCGTCAGTGCCCTCACAACTTTCTTTGCAGCAGATCAGGCTTTCGGCTATGGACTTGTCACTCTCCTGCTAGTTGGACTTGTTGGTGGATTTGCCTTCTACTTGATGTACTACTTTGTTTACCAATACTATGGACCAGATATGGACCGCAGCCAACGTCCACCTTTCTGGAAATCTGTACTGGTTATCCTAGCTTCTATGTTCCTTTGGTTGCTTGTCTTCTTTGCAACAAGCTTCCTACCAGCTAGCCTTAACCCAGTACTTGCTCCATTGCCACTGGCTATTATCGGAGCAGCCCTCCTAGCCCTTCGCTTCTATCTCAAGAAACGCTTGAATATCCGCAGCGCAAGTGCAGGACCAACACGCTATTAAGAAGAATCATAAAAGCAACTGCAGATGCGGTTGCTTTTTTACTACTTTCTTGATTTAAAAGTATTCTTATGACATCCCACATAGCTCTATCTAATCTTTTGTGATAAAATAGGCTCAATCTAATTCTAGGAGGATAAGATATGATTTCTACTATTGGTATTGTTAGTTTATCTAGTGGCATTATCGGAGAGGACTTTGTCAAACACGAAGTGGACTTGGGTGTCCAACGTCTCAAGGATCTGGGACTCAATCCTATCTTTTTGCCCCATTCTCTAAATGGATTAGACTTTATCAAGAACCATCCTGAAGCGCGTGCAGAGGATTTGATTCATGCCTTTTCTGATGATAGCATCGATATGATCCTATGTGCCATCGGTGGAGATGATACCTATCGCCTACTATCTTATCTTTTTGAAAATGACCAACTACAAAAGGTTATCAAACAAAAAATTTTTCTTGGCTTCTCGGATACAACCATGAACCATCTCATGTTGCATAAACTAGGAATCAAGACTTTTTATGGTCAATCCTTCTTAGCAGACATTTGTGAATTAGAAAAAGAAATGCTAACCTATAGCCTTCACTACTTTAAAGAATTGATTGAGACGGGAAGAATCTCAGAAATCCGCTCTAGTGACGTTTGGTATGATGAAAGGACTGACTTCAGTCCCAAGGCTCTGGGGACACCTCGTGTCAGTCATACAAATACCGGTTTTGAGTTGTTGCAAGGAAATGCCCAGTTCGAGGGGAAAATCCTCGGTGGTTGCCTCGAATCCCTCTACGATATCTTTGACAACTCTCGATACGCAGATAGCACGGAGCTCTGCCAAGAATACAAACTTTTCCCTGACTTGTCAGACTGGGAAGGAAAGATCCTCTTGCTAGAGACAAGCGAAGAAAAGCCTGAGCCGGAAGACTTCAAAAAGATGTTACAAACTTTAAAGAACACTGGTATATTCAAGGTCATCAGCGGACTCTTGGTCGGGAAACCTATGGATGAAACTTTCTATGACGACTATAAAGAGGCACTATTGGATATCATTGACAGCAATATTCCAATTGTCTATAATCTGAATGTCGGCCACGCAACTCCGAGAGCAATTGTCCCCTTCGGAGTCCATGCCTATGTAGATGCACAGGAGCAAGTCATTCGCTTTGACTATAACAAAAAATAAATAGTGTCTCTATTTTTGTGCTTTTGTATTCGTTTTCGTTACAATTTGTATCTGAATTTATTGCATTTCGCTAATTTCTATGATATCCTTTTGAAGGAGGTGTATATGACAAAACAAAAAATTAATCGAATCGTAGGTTCTATTGGTGCCTTTATTGGAATCATAGTATTTATTGCCTACATACCTCAAATTATCGCTAATTTACAGGGAAATAAAGCTCAACCATTTCAACCTTTATCAGCTGCTATATCTTGCTTAATCTGGGTTATTTATGGATGGACAAAGGAACCTAAGAAGGATTGGATACTAATCATTCCAAATTCAGCTGGTGTTATTTTAGGTGGAATCACTTTTTTGACTTCACTCTAACAAATCTAATAGTATATATAAAAAGCTGGGAAAAATTTCTCAGCTTTTTTCTATATTCTCAGATATGCTAGTTACCTGTACATACTAACGACCGCTTTTCCACTCACAATCATTCTCATGGTCATCAACTAGCCCTGCAGCCTGTAGAAAAGACAAGACGGCGACTGGGCCTGTGAACTTGAAGCCTCGTTTTTTGAGATCTTTGGCTAACTTCTCAGACAGAGGTGTTTTAGCTGGGGCTTGGCGGTAATCGGGAACATCGTTAACGATCGTTTTCCCCTCAACAAAAGACCAAAGATAGGCATCAAAAGAGCCGTACTCTGCCTGTAGTCGTAGAAAGGCTTGGGCGTTAGCGCGTGTAGCAAAAATCTTGGCTCTATTTCGGATGATGGCTGGATTATCCAGCAAGTTTTCCAATTCGGTGTCGGTCATCTCTGCGACCGCTTGAATTTGATAGCCATAAAATGCTTCTCGGAAAGCTTGGCGTTTGTTTAGTACCGTTTCCCAAGACAGGCCTGCCTGATAGGTTTCCATACACAACAACTCAAACAATGCTTGGTCATCATGGAGGGGCTGACCCCACTCCTCATCATGATAGGCAATGTAGAGCGGATTGGTCATCTTGACCCACGAACAACGTTTTGTCATGCTCTACTCCTATTTGACCAACATTTTAAGGGCGGACTTGATATAGTTCTCAGCTGTATCTGTCGTTCCTTCAAAGAATTTCTTGATTTTCTTGAGCTCTGTTGCCTTGTAGCCCAGAGCCAACATTGCTTCCATGGCTTCTTCCAATTCTTGGTTTTCTGCGCTAGCTTGTACTGCCACCTTAGCAGGAAGGTCATCTCCTGCAACTACTACCTTGCCTTCCAAGTCCAACACCATCTGCTGGGCTGTTTTCTTACCAATTTTAGGGAACTTAGTCAAGTAGGTGATGTTCTTGGTTTCGATGGCTTGAACCAAGCCAGCATTGTCATCGGCAGCGATAATGGCCAGAGCTGATACAGGACCAATCCCAGAGACCGAAATCAGACTGAGAAAGAGCTTTTTCTCGTCTTCTGAGCGAAATCCATAAAGTAGATGGGCATCCTCACGTACGACCTGATGCACATAAATTTGAGCTTCTTGGTTGACCTGTCCTGAGTAAGCATAGGGATTGGCCACATGCAGGATATAACCGATACCGTTGACTTCAAACACAATGTATTTAGCAGTAATTTTGGTAATGATTCCTTTTAAATATTCGTACATAGTTTTCCTTTTAGTTTAATATTTCCCCAATTCACGAAGACTAGTGTGATTTTCCTGAATACGTCGGAACATCTTTTCCATATCCGACTTGGTGAAATGCACCAAAACAGGACGTCCGTGGGGACAGTTGTAGGGATTGTCACATTGAGAGAGCTGATAGAGGAGCTGTCTAGCCGAATGGTCGTCAATACGATGGTTGGCCTTGATAGACCGTTTGCAGGACATCATAATAGCCAACTCTGCTCGGTATTTCTTGATAGAAACTTCCTTGGTCAAGAATAGCATGTCACACATTTCATAGATGCCTGATTCAATCTCTTCTTCTGCCATCCAAATAGGATGTTCACGTAAGATAAATTGATTTTCCCCGTACTCTGCTAGAAAGACGCCCACTTCCTCCAAAAGTGCCATTCTTTCCTTGAGACGCAGAGCATCATCCGCTGGAAATTCAAAGATATAGGGCACTAGGAGTTGCTGCTGGCTCTGGTCAACATTGCCAATGCTTTCACGGTATTCCTCATATTTAACCCGTTCCTGAGCTGCGTGTTGGTCTATGATGTAGAGCCCGTCTCGCCCTTGGGCAAAGAGATAGGTTCCATGCATTTGCCCGAAAAATTCCAACTCTGGGAAGCTTGATGATTCTTCTCGCTCCAGCTTGTCATAAGCCTTATCAAGACTCGCAAGGTCTAACTCTGGGTGATCTAGCTGATCGTAGTTAGCAGGTTTTCTCTCTGCAAAATGCAGTTTTGCTGGCTTGGTCAATTGATCCAAGGTTTCCTTGGCAAACAGGGTTAAATCCTGTTTCTCTTCAGTCAGATTCACCTGATAATCAGCTACCTCAGCTTGACTAAATCTTGACGAATCAGTTTTCTCATAGTAGAGAGTATTTTCTTTGAGTGGGAGAATAGTTTGCTCCACCTTCTCACGATTGCGGACGGTCGATTTGGCAAGATTTTCCAAGGCATCTGGTATCAGGGTTTGTTCCTTGAGACTGTTTGCAATAGCTTCTGAAACCAGGGTCATCAGTTCCTTTTCCTTGGAAATCCGCACTTCTTGCTTGGTTGGGTGCACATTGACATCCGCTAGATAAGGGTCGATATGAATGTGAATGACAGCCAGTGGAAAACGGCCTACCATAAGCTTACTACCATAGCCGTCTAGAATTGCACGATTGAGCAGGAAATTCTTTATATAACGGCCATTGATGAAGAGGCTGATATAATTGCGATTGGCCCGAGTTAACTCAGGCAAGGACACAAAACCTGAAATTTCGAAATCTAGGTCAGAATTCTCAATTTCAATCATCTTCTTGGCACTCGCCAAACCGTAAATCCCTGCGATAGCTTGGCGCAATTGACCAGTCCCAGCTGTCCGCGTCATCTCCTTGCCATCACTGATCAAACTAAAAGAAATCTCAGGATGGGCCAAGCCCAGACGGTTGACAATATCAATGATATGAGACAACTCTGCTTGCTGACTCTTCATATACTTGAGGCGGGCAGGCGTGTTGAAAAAGAGGTCCTCCACACAAACCTTGGTCCCCACAGGGCTAGTCGCTGGAATGGCTTCTTCAACTTCTCCCCCACGCGCGACTAACTTGGTTCCATGACTTGCTCCCTCAACTGCTGTCAAAAGGGTCAGAACACTAACAGAAGCGATAGAAGGTAGGGCTTCACCACGAAAACCAAGCGTCCGAATCCGAAAGAGGTCTGCTTGATTTTTTATCTTACTGGTCGCATGACGACGCAGGGCCAATTCTACTTCATCGTGGGCAATTCCATGACCATTATCTGTGATTTGAATCTTCTTGAGACCAGCTTCTTCAATCTCAATGATAATCTGACTAGAGCCCGCATCAATAGCATTTTCTACCAACTCTTTTACCACACTAGCAGGACGCTCAATGACCTCTCCTGCCGCAATCTGGTTTGCCAGCACCTCTGGCAATTCAATAATATGAGACATCTTTCAGCCCCTTTCCGTATCTATTTTCCTAGAAATTGATTAGTGCTATTATACCATATTTCAGAAAGGACAGAAAAGCAAGCGCCACATAGGAGTAAAATCCCGCCACATAGACAAAGTCCCTTGCCAGGGGGCATAAAATAGTGGTATACTCAATAAAAATCAAAGAGCAAACTAGAAAGCTAGGTGCAGACAGTACTTTAGTACGGCAAGACGACGCTGACGTGGTTTGAATTTGATTTTTGAAGAGTATTAATAAAGATGTACAAGAAGTGATCACAATTTTGTATGAAAAACAAGGAGAGAAATTTATGAAAGTAGAACTACAGATTAGTGAGACTTACAAGGAGGAAAAGCTGATTGTCCAAGCACCTCAAGAAAGCGAAAAAGTCCAAAAAGTCATCGAGTTCGCAGAAAATCTTGACCAAAAAGAAACAATCAAAGGAAAGATTGATGATCAGGTCTATCTAGTTAAGATTGGTAAGATACAGCGCTTCTATATCGAGAATCGGAAGGTTCTTGCAGAAACGGCTAGCCAGACCTACAATATTGATTTACGACTCTATCAGGTTCTTGAAATTCTGCCAACCAATTTTATCCAAATTTCCCAATCAGAAATCATCAATATCAACTCCATCTCTCATCTCAAGCTAACCCCAAACGGCCTAGTAGAAATTTTCTTGAAAAACGAAAGCTTCACCTATTCTTCACGCCGTTATCTAAAAACCATCAAGGAGAAATTAGAACTATGAAAAAACAAATCTTCCACGACGCAGCTGCTGGTGTCCTCATCGGCCTCATCCTCTCTATCATCTTTTCACTCATTTATGCACCAAATACCTACGCACCACTGAGTCCTGAATCTCTGATCGGACAAGTGATGGCTCAACATCAGGTTCACGGTGCCTTGGTCTTGCTCTACTGTACTCTTATCTGGGCAGCCATCGGTATTCTCTTCAACTTTGGTAAACGATTATTCAGCCGTGACTGGAGCTTGCTCCGTGCAACTATGACCCATTTCTTCCTCATGCTAGTAGGCTTTATCCCACTAGCGACCCTAGCAGGTTGGTTCCCCTTCCACTGGATTTTTTATCTCCAGCTCATTATCGAGTTTGCGATTGTCTACCTCATCATTTGGGCTATTCTCTATAAAAGAGAAGCTAAAAAAGTAGACCATATCAATCAACTCTTGGAGCATAGAAAGTAAAAGTTCTGATAAAACTGCCTAGGATAAAAAAAGCCAAGCCGAAGCTCAACTTTCCAACTCATACAAATCTGCGATAATCGCTGCGACACGTTTGATATCTCCAAGCATGCCCCGCATTTCAAAATCAGCCAATACAGGGAAACCAAAACGTTGACTGTATTGCTTGGCTGTCAGGCAGTATTGGTTATTAAAGTTACGATTTCCTGAACCAACCACACCAAAACACTTACTAGCATTGTCACCATAGGCGATAAAATCTCCCACTGGTGTCGTCAAAATCTCGATATCTCCGTTATCAACGCCATTCCCACCTTCTAGGTAGGTCGGTAAAAAAGCGACATAAGGATGGTCCATTTCATAGAAATCTTGGCCTTCTTTGACCAAATCCTTGATATGAATCTTTTGAACCTCAATTCCCTCGTACTGGGACAAGAGATAATCTTTCAAGCGTGTCACAAAACTCTCAGTGTTTCCACTCAGACTGATATAAACTAAATAAATTGTCTTCATATGTACCTCCATGATTTTATCTATAATCGAAAAATAACTACCAAGATTGTAACTTGATAGTTATTTTTTGTCAATACTTAGGTAAGTTCTTCTGTTTCCTCTTCTTCTGCCAAGGCTTTCTGTTGACGCCACATCTTATAGAAGACAAGGGCTAAGAAGAGAACATTGATGACGATATAGAGAATGCTAACAGCTTTTGAAACAACACTTATCCCTAAACGCATAGTTTCATCTTGAACCAACTGCACAGCGTCTTGCAAAGTCACATAGCTATAAATTGAACCAATAATAGCTAGCAAAACATAGCCGACATAAGTATAGTTTGCATACTGCAAATTCTTACGAACAAGGAAGACAATCGCTACTACCACTAAAATAGCAGATAGCACAATCAAGGCTATATTAAAGATAGAATGAGTTGATTCTGCTACTCTATAGGTGTAATTGAGCTGGTCTTCTAATTGCTGAGCACTGACCCCTGCAACTTGTTTCTGAGCGGCACGAAGAGCTTCTTTGCTAGGTAAGGGACTCAACATTCCAAACAGAGACGTAGCTGAAATAAGAGCAGACAAGATTAGCAAGACCCATAGATAAATCGGTTTCTTTTTCATAATAGAACCTCCTGATATTATTATCGATATTATAGCACTTTTTGTAAAGGGATACAAATATTATAGCGTCGTTTCTACCTGTTTTCGGTAAGCTTTTGGCGATTTTCCGCACAATTTTCGGAACACTTTATAGAAATATCCAACATTACTGTAACCAACAGCATAACAAATATCTTCGATACTGTCACTAGTCGAAAGCAAGAGCTGTTGGGCGGCCTTAATGCGTTGTTTATTTAAAAGCTCTGCGAAGGTCGAATTGGTTTCACGCTTAATCAACTGCCCCAGATAGACAGGATTGATAAAAAGATCCTTACTGATATCCTTGAGGGAAAGTTCCTTCTGATAATCACGACCAATAACTTCTAGCACACTAACCACATTTTCATTCATTCGATATTGCCCAAAGAATCGAGTCAGAGTTTCCTTGATATAAGGAACCAATTCATCGAAGGATTGAATAGCATGAATGGTTTTGACAATGTCCGTCATATCATCAGCTTTGAGGTGTTCAAACAAGTGGAAGACATCCATGACAAACTGGATAAAAAGCTGTTTGGTAATCGGAACACGCGGCGTATTTTCAAGAACCACCTTCTCCAAGAGATTTAACTCTTCTACGATTTGATTGAGATTTCCCTGAATGATAACCCTATAAATCGGTTCGTAATAGGTAAAGAGACTCTCAGACTGTTGTAGATTTACAGAGCCGTAAAAGAGGGCTTTCTCAGCATTCAACTTCCAGCGTTCAAAGTGTTCTTGATAAGGAGCTTCAAAGGGAGTAACGACTAAACCATCTAGGGGTTTATCAGAAATAAAAATCTGCCAGTCTTGACCCAAGACATAGTAGGGAATGGTAAAAGATCCTTGTTTTTCCTTGGATAGGCCTATCCACCAATTCTCCTCACCTCCTAGATAACTAACAAATCCAGCCTCATCTAAATCTTGACTAAGGGTCTGACTTTTCTTTCCTCTCTCGCCGAGCTGACCTGCAATCTTCTCCAGCAGATTTCCCAACTCTACCTTATCAACAGGTTTGACCAAATAGTCCACCACACTAAGGTTCATGGCTCTTTTTACATAATCAAACTCCTGATAACCCGAGAGAAGGATATAGGCAATATCTGGTAAGATTTCTTTCATCTCCCGAATCATATCAAGCCCTGTTTTATCGGGCATATTGACATCTGAAATGATGACATCGACAGGATTTTCCTGAACATATTCTAGGGCTTCATCGGCATGACTGGCTGTTGCGACGACCTCCATATCCCACTTATCAAAGGGAATCAAACGTTTCAGACCTTCTGTCACCATGTACTCATCATCTACTAATAATACTTTATACATTTTCTCCCTTTCTACTCATCTTGAATTGTAATACGATACTGAACACCTGCTTGCTCCGCAGACTCTATAGTAATGGCATAGCGGTCCCCAAAATAGAGCACAAAACGCTCATGTACATTGACAATCCCGATAGACTGCTTTTGATCACTGTAACTGGCTTGGTGTTCAAAATGTCTCTGCCTTAATTTTTCTCGGATATTTGCCAGTTTTTCAGCCGACATACCACGGCCATTATCGACCACTAAAATTTCCACAAAACCGTCCTGTTTAAGAGCCTTGATGCTAATCACATTATCTGTCCGTCTGTGGTCAACACCATGCGCGAAATAATTTTCTACCAGCGGTTGCAAGGTAAACTTAGGAATCTTCATATTCTCTAACTCTGGATCTATCTTGAAACCATAGGCAATGGACTTGGGATAGCGAACCATACATAGATAGCTATATTTACGGCAAAATTCTAATTCCTGTTTGAGAAGGGTCTCTCTTTCGTCGGAAATATTGTTACGCAAGAGACTACTGAATTCATAAATGATATCTGCCAACTCATCTTGACTTTGCATAACTGCATACATGCGCAAGAACTCCAGCGTATTATACATAAAATGAGGATTGATTTGAGCCTGTAAGGCTCGCATATTGGCATCCTTTTGACTAAGTTCTAACTGATAAATATCATGGATATTCTTTTCTAATCGATCCAACATATCATTGGTAGTCTCCGCGATTAGGAGCAATTCCTGATCCTTTTCCAGTGTGTCAATACGAAGACCTTCTTGCCCTTGGGCAATAGCATGGATGGAATCCACCAAATCCACTACCTGCTTTTGATAATTAGCAAAAGTCTTCCTCAAAGTCAGATAGAGAATGACAATAAAGAGAAGGCTCAAACCCACAATCAAAGCAGAGCTGGAAACTGTTCCTTGTAAAACAAAGTTTTTAGGAACTGCCACCTGAACCTGATATCCATGAGAAGTCATACCAACAAACCAGTTCTCATGTTCCCTATTGACCCTCTCACCAATATGAAAAATCTCCGTATCAAAAGGCGATGTCACAGTAACAGCCATCGGGATATGACCTCGGGTATTGTCTACAGCATGGTATAAGATTTCTGGATCCAAGGAAATATAAACAACCCCTATAGATTGATCCGTCGCTGGATCTAAAATAGAAACTCCAAAACTATTGGCCTCTGGTTTAAAGCCTTCCGCAAGTACCGAATGACCACCTCTCTCATTTCTGCTCGAAACATAGACTTCTTTAAAGTCCTGCAAGACGATTGCAACACCCGTTATATAGTCATTCTGAACATACAGGTCATCGATATTTTCATACAGAGAAATAGAAGTTGACGAAGCTGCTTGATGCTCCAACAGCCAATAAAAATATTCAGAAGTTGACAGGCTAAAGTACTTATAAACCCCTTGTATACGGTCTTGATTGGCTACTAAATCTTGCGCCAGTTGGGCTGACTCCCGATAATAATACTCCACCTCATCGACTGTTCGAGTGGTTACACGTTGGGCTACTCTTTGAGCTTCCTTTTCCCGTGAATCCCAGTCAGCGTAAGAGAGTAAGATTGCAAAACTCGCAATAATAATCATCATAACTGAACTGTAGGTTCTTAGAAGCGTATGTAGCCAAAACTGCTTCATTCTATTTTGTCGCCAATTTTTCATGGATACTTTCATAGACCGGTTCCAACATATCACTGATAAAGAAATGCCACATCCCAATTCCTACAAAGAAAAGTAGGGCAGGCATATAGTAACCAATTGCCACAAGTAGCACTGTCCCAAGGAGAACCTTGGCCACAGCCGCTAGGCTCATAAAGATGCCAATCAAGGATAGTTTGAGACTATTTCGATAGGACAAATCAAAATAAACTTGTAATTTCAAAGATACTGTATAAGCCAAAAAGATCAGGGCAACTACTAGGACATTCAAAAAGGTCGCAATCAAATGAATAATAGTCTGATGAGGCAATTGCACCAAGAGATACAGGCCATAGACCAAAACTAGATTCACCCCTAAAAAGCTATAGAAAATCAGGTTGCTTGAGACGAAATTTTGCTTATAAAGAGACCACGCCTCCTTCAAACTGTATTCCCGAAAGCTATAACCATGTTCTGCATATAGGCTCATCAAGGTGGCACTAGCCGGCGCTAGACCAAGGATAATCCCTCCTGCTAAAGTTAATAGCCAAAAGAAGGCTGTCGCAATCATCCCTAAAAAGAAACGATTAAAGACAAAGTCTAAAAATCTCCCCATGATATCCTCCTAAAAATAACTATGAAACTATTATATCATATTTCAAGCGTTTTCAAACACATAGACTATCCATTTACAATCCCACCAAACCGTGGTACAATGAGAATTGTGAGAAAATTATCAGGAGACAATTCATGAAAAAATCTATCTTAACTACACTGCTTTTTGCAGTTCTTTACTTCCTCTGCATGGGGATTGGTGTCCTTTTGGGTAATCTCCTCGACCAAACTGGAAATATGTTTTATGCGCCTGCTTTTACTGCCCTTGTCGGCGGTAGCGTCTATATGATCCTGGTCGCAAAAGTTCCGCGCTTTGGAGCCATTACCACTATCGGCCTTGTCATTGCCCTCTTTTTCTTGGGAACTAAACACGGCGCCGGTGCCTTCCTTCCTGGAATTATCTGTGGCCTCCTAGCAGATGGAGTAGCTAGCCTAGGAAAATACAAGGATCAAACTAAGAACTTCCTTTCTTTCGTTATTTTCGCCTTTAGTTCAACTGGTCCAATCTTACTTATGTGGATTGCTCCCCAAGCCTATATGGCTACCCTTCTAGCAAGAGGAAAATCCCAAGAATATATCGACCGTATCATGGTTGCACCAAATCCTGGAACTATCCTTCTTTTTATCGCAAGTATTGTCATCGGAGCCCTAGTTGGTGCCTTGATTGGACAAGTCTTGAGTAAAAAATTTGCGCAGAAAATCTGATCACTAAAAAAGAGCCACACGGCTCTTTTTATTTATGGCTCAATTTCTTGGTCAAGAAATCTCCCAAGAATTGGATTGTAAAGATAATCAAAATGATAATGATAGTTGCCAAGATAGTCACATCGTGATTGTAGCGGTTAAATCCATAAGCGATGGCTACGTTACCGATACCACCAGCTCCAACCGCACCGGCCATAGCTGTTTCACCAACAAGGGAAATCAAGGTCACAGTCGTCACACGGATCAAATCTGGAAGACCTTCTGATAGGTAAACACCCACGATATCCCAGAAAGTCGCTCCACTCGCTTGAGCCGCCTCAATGACACCGCCATCCAGTTCAGCCAAGACAACCTGCACTTGACGGGCAAAGAAGGCAAATACTGCAAAAGATAACGGTACGATAGCCGCGTTTGGTCCGATACTTGTCCCTACGATTAGGTGTGAAAAGGGTGACAACACTGCCAAGAGAATGATAAATGGTACCGCACGGAAGATAGAAGTAATCTTATCCAAAATCCAGAAAACGACCTTATTCTCTAAAGCACCACCTGGCGCTGTCAAGACAAGGAAAAGACCTGCTACTAGCCCCAAGAAACCTCCGATGATGAAGGAAAGAACTGTCATATAAAGGGTTAGATAGATGGCTGTTCCCCAACCTGCTTGACCAGCCCAGCCCATTTTATAGACATTTGGCAAATAGGTTTGAATCAATGATTCCATCTTACTGTCCTCCCTTCAATACTTTTAGTTGTACGCCTGCTTGACGAATGGCTTCTTGAGCACCTGCTAGCGCTGCTTGTTCACCTGACAAGACCACAACTAATTCTCCAACAGGAGTACCATCGAGGATTTCGATATTTCCATAGAGGATATTAGCCGTTACTTGGTAATGCTTGTACAATTCATTCAAAAGTGGCTCGTCTGTTGAAGCTCCTGCATACTTGAGCTGTACCAAGAGACTATTTTCGGACAGATGTTCCACGATTTCTTGCTTCTCGATTTTGACCATGGCCTCGTCAATACCTGTAGCTGTTGAGATAAAGTCTTGGGTCAAAGGTTGTTTAGGGTCTGAGAAGATTTCAAGGACACTTCCCTCTTCAATCAAATGCCCATCCTGCATAACTGCTACACGGTTGGCAATATCTTTGACAATCTGCATTTCATGCGTAATCAAGACAACAGTCAATCCTAATTTTTGGTTCAAATCTTGCAACAAGGCCAAAATCTGCTTGGTTGTCTTAGGGTCAAGGGCAGAAGTTGACTCGTCTGAAATCAAGATTTTTGGATCATTGGCCAAGGCACGCGCAATGGCCACACGCTGTTTTTGCCCTCCAGATAGTTGTGAAGGATAGTTTTCAGCACGATCCGCCAAGCCAACCAAGTCCAACAACTTGGCTACTTTAGCTTTCTTTTCTTCCTTGCTAAGTCCAGAGTGTTTGAGTGCAAAGGCTACATTCTCCTCTGCTGTCTTTTGACTCATCAGGTTAAAATGCTGGAAAATCATTCCGATATCTTGACGTTTACGACGCAACTGCTCGGCCGTCAAGGTCACCTTGCCATCAAAAATCACATCATCGTCAATGGTAATTTTCCCTGCAGATGGTTTTTGCAAGAGATTAATCACCCGTACAAGGGTTGATTTCCCTGCTCCAGAATATCCAACGATTCCGTAGATATCCCCTTCTTGGATATGAATGGTCACATCCTTGACCGCTGTGATGGTTCTCTTCTTCTGATGAAAAGTCACATCAATCTGATCTAACTTGATAATATCTCTACTCATAGCTTCTAATCAGCTCCTCTACTAATTCAATATGGGTGTAGTAATCGGCGATTCGCACGTTCTCATCTCCACCATGGTCTCGACTATTGGCATTTCCTAGACCGAAGGCCACCATGGGTACCTCTAGGGCATCAAAGACCGTATGCATAGGCCCTGTCCCCGCTGTTGTCGGCAAGACTGAAACGCCCTGTGGATAGAATTTCTTGGCCAACTCGATCACATTAAGAATGGCTGGCGCGCTCATATCGCTTCGATAGCTCATCTCTCCCAAGGTATAGTATAATTCTACCTTATCAAAGCCATTTTTGTCTAGCTGTTTCCGAATTTTTTCCAGAACATCATGCGGTTCTAGGCCAGGAACCAAACGAACCTCTAGCTTAGCACTAGCTTCTGCTGGCAAAATCGTTTTGACTCCTTGTCCTTGATAACCTGACTGAATCCCTTCGATATTAAGGGCTGGCTCGAAAAAGAATCGTTTTAGAAAGGCTGCACGGTCCTCTTGTAAAAGAGGCAATTCCAAACCATAAATCTGGTTGATTTCCCCTGGATTTCGTTGGGCGTAAGTATCCACCAAGGCCAATTCTCGTTCATTTGGTTCTTGAACTTCTTCGTACAAACCTTCAACCAAGATACGGCCATCTGCGGCACGAAGAGACTGTAGAGCTTGAAGGAGGTACCAGGGAGCTGACTCCACAACCCCACCATAACTAGAGTGGATATCGACATCAGCGCTTTTCACCCTGGCATCAAAGGTCACAATTCCCTTATTTCCACCAGAAATTTCTAACTGCTCCAAAGCATTTTTGGTCCCTTGTTCCCAGACCAACAAATCCGCCCCACGGAGTTTATTCGCATGTTTTTCCAGATACTTATCTAGGTCTGTCGAAGCCGATTCCTCCGCTCCCTCCATGATAAAACTGATATTGACAGGCAGGTCATCATGGTGCTGCATGTATTTTCTCAAAGCACTCAAACGAGCCGTGATATGACCCTTGTCGTCATCAACCCCACGCCCATACATAAAGCCGTTGCGGACCGAAAGCGTAAAGGGCTCCTCTGTCCAGACTTGATCCCCATCCGCTGGTACAGTGTCATAGTGGTTATAGAAAATCAGGGTTTTGGCATCTGGACGCGAACTCTTGAAATGTGCCATGACAAAAGGCGCCGTGTAAGTCTCATCAATCTCCACTTCAGCCCCAACACGCTTGAAAATCTCACCCAGATAATTGGCAACTTCCTTAAGTCCAACCTGCTGGGCAAAGACTGACTTCTTAGAAATCAAGGTACGCAAAACTTCAAAATAATGCTGGGCCACATGATCCTTTTCAAATTTTTCAATCTGTTCTTGTTCGCTAGGAAAAACCATATTCTCTCTACCTTTCTATGAACCTATAGTCTTCTTTACAATCCATGCTCTATACAAAAGCAAGAGGTGGAATTTTCTCTCCCACCTCCCTGTTTCTTATTACCAAACTGGTTGATCCAAACCGTCTGATGTTTCTTCGATAACTTTTTTCACGTCATCTGTGTGGTAAGCTGCGATCACTTTCTTGATAGCATCAGCTTTTGGTGATGTTTCCCAATCTTTTTTCGCAACGATGATGTTGTACCATTGTTTTGAATTTTCATCAGCTTGTTCTTTGAAAAGTGCTTTCTTGTAGTCCAATTTTGCTTCTGTAACGAAGGTATTGTTTACAACGGCAGCGTCAACTGATGACAATGAACGAGCTGTTTGGCTAGCATCCAATTCAGTGATTTTCAAGTTCTTTGGATTTTCTTTGATGTTAGCAACTGTTGCAAGAGCAGTTCCAGAAACATCCAATTTAATCAAACCAGCCGATTGAAGCAAGTAAAGTGCACGACTTTCGTTTGTAGCGTCGTTTGGTACAGCGATTTCTCCGTTTGCTGGGATGTCTTCTACTTTAGTGTACTTGTTGTCACTTCCATTCAAACCTGAGTAAAGACGGATTGGAGAGATGTAAGTATCTGCAATCGCTACAAGGTCTTTTCCGTTTTCTTTGTTCCAGTTGTTCAAGAAGTTATAGTGTTGGAAAGCGTTCAAATCTACTTCGCCATCAGCAGTTGCCTTGTTTGGTTGTGAGTAGTCTGTGAACTCTGTAAATTCCAAAGTAATACCGTCTTTTTTAACTAATTCTTGAACTTTATCCCAACGAGCTTCTTCAGAACCGCTACGGTTAACAGTTGCGATTTTGATAGTTGTTGCATTGTCTGCTTTCTTTTCTGAGTTTCCGCAAGCTGCAAGAGCCAAACCTGCGACTGTAGCAAGGGCTGCTACACCAAGCCATTTTTTAATTTTCATGATTCTTTCTCCTTAAAAATAATACCGTACTAGTATCTCACAATTTGTTTGATTTCACAAATTGTTATTAGATAATCAGATATATAGTTTAAAACTATATACTTAAAAATTGAGAAATCACCCACCTGATTCAGAATGGATGATTTCAAAAAATTATTTAATATCAGCTTCTGCTGGTAGGTAAGTGTCTCCAAAGAATTGTTTAGACAACTTTTCAAGAGTTCCATCTTTGTAGAGTTCTTGGATACGTTTGTCTACAAATGTTTTCAACTCATCTTGACCTTTGGCAAGAAGTGGGTAAACGTAAGGTTGTTGGTCGCTTGGAAGTTCAATAACTTTCAAGTTGTCCAAACCTTGGTCCTTGATGACTGTTTCAACACCGATTTTATCAAAAATCTTGTAGTCAAACTGGCCATCGCTCAAGCGTCCCATGATTTGTTGGAAGTCCGCTTTAGTATACTTTAGGACAGTTGGATTATCTGAATGTTGTTTGTTGTAGTCTTCTAGCTGTTTAGCAGAAGTTGTCCCTTGAACAACTTCTGTTGATTTTCCACCGATATCATCAAGCGATTTGATGCTAGGGTCATCTTTTTTCACTACAAGAACGTTAGGGTTTTTAGCAGTTGGAGCTGCATAAAGGTATTTTTCAGCACGTTCTTTAGTGTAGCTGATGTTGCTAACAGCCATATTGTAACGGTCAGCATCAAGTCCTGCAAAGACACCTGACCATTCTGTCTTCTCAAACTTGACATCATATTTGTCAGAATCTTTAAAGATAGCGCGAACCACTTCAATTTCGTAACCAGTCAATTCGCCATTTTCTTCATAGTTGAATGGTTTTGGTGTAGCATTGGTTGCAACGATAATTTCTTTCTTGCTAGCTGCTTCTCCTTCTTTCTTAGCACCACCTGAGCAAGCTGCTAGCACACCTGCAGCAACAAGTCCTAAGGCAGCAAGAGATGAGTATTTAACGATTTTTTTCATGTCATTTCCTCCAAAATAGAATACCTTATAATCTTAACAGAAAAAGAGCATTTACGCCATTATATGATATCTATCTCTGTGATAGGTTTTCTTTATGGCTGATTTATACTCAATGAAAATCAAAGAGCAAACTAGGAAGCTAGCCGTAGGTTGCTCAAAGCACTGCTTTGAGGTTGTAGATAGAACTGACGAAGTCAGTAACATATATACGGTAAGGCGACGCTGACGTGGTTTGAATTTGATTTTCGAAGAGTATTAAAAGACCAAACGCAAGAGTGCAATTAAGACCACTCCAAAGAGAACTGTTCCGACTAGATTGCGATAACGAAAGGCTACCCAAGCTGTTGGAAAGACTGCTAAGAAATCCAGCCATTTGATTTGAGGAAGGCTCCCAACCTTACCTGTCACTACGCTTGACAGAATCAAGGCAAAGATAATGGAAACGGGCAAGAATTTCAAAAAACGCTCAACGATAGCAGGCAAGCCCTTATACTTGACCAAGATGAAGGGAATGATACGGGGAATCCAAGTCACCAAGCCAGAGAAAATAACTGCTAATAAAAGATACTTACTGACCATCTAAAACCACCCCCATTGTACAACCTAGCAAGGTCGCAAACAGAACAGCTAGCGACTGAGACACCACTGTTAAGAGTAAAAAGAAGGACACCGCAACAACTGCTAGGATAATGAGCAGATTGCGGACAGGAATCCGTCTTTGCATAATCTGGAATTGCGAAGCAAAAATTCCAATGAACATCCCAACCAGGGCAAAATCCAAGCCAAAGATTTCTGGATTTGGCAGCAGACCACCCAGAGCCGTTCCGACAACTGTTCCCACAAACCAAGCCACATAGCTGTTGAGATTGTTTCCGTGCATCCACATAGGATTGACCTTGTCTGTATGGGCTAACTCGCCCATCAAAACGCCATAAGTCTCATCCGTCAAGAGACTAGACATACCGATATTTTGCCAGAGACTGGTATGACGGAAATAGGTTGACGCATGCAAACTCAACAAAAAGAGACGCAAATTAATCAAAAAGACCGTCATAGCAATAGCTGCCACAGGTGCTTGAACCGCAATCAGTGCCAACATGGCAAACTGGGCACTCCCAGTATAAACAAAGAGGCTCATCAAGCCCATCTCAACAGGTGTCACATAGGGCGCACCAATAATCCCACAGGCCAAGCCAATACTGACATAACCAAGGGCCGTTGGCATGGCCGCCTGCGCCCCCTCCCAAAATCCTTTTTCTTTCATCTTTCTCCTCATATTGTCTTAATAATACTCAATGAAAATCAAAGAGCAAACTAGAAAGCTGGCCACAGGTTGCTCAAAACATTGTTTTGAGGTTGCAGATAGAAGCTGACGCAGTTTGAAGAGATTTTCGAAGAGTATAAGTAGGCTGAAAAGGCTCCAGCCATAGCATGGACTATTATAACACATTCAGGAAAGAGAAAAAAGTCTGCTGATTGTAATCAGACAGACTCCATTTTATTCTTATTTAATCTTGAAGAATTGAACAATTGCCACAATACCTTGATAAATAAAGACAAAGGCAATGGTGTAACTAATATAGAGACCGGTCATCAATGGGTATCCCATCATGATTAAACCTGCTACGATTCCTAAAATCCCCATCCAAACTAGAGGGGTACCTACCGATTTATCCGTCTTACGAACCTTGAAACCAACGATAGTTTTTGTAATACCATTTGTCAAGGCCCATAAAGAAATGATAAATGGTACAAATGTTACCATTTCAATAAAGCTACCTGAGAATAAGGTAAGAGCGAGGATGAGGGTAACAATTCCTCCAAATAAATTCCAGCCATGCTTTTCTTCTGATTTGAAGTATTGTACAATCTCAGAAATCCCTTGAACTGCAAATACAAGTGCAAACAAGAAAGTCATGGAAGCCAAGCTAATAAGAGGATGTGCAAACATATTAAAACCTGCAAAAACTGCAAAAATACCCGCAATTAGTAACAACCATTTCCAAATTTTCGACATTATTTTTCTCCTTTTTTAGAGGAATCTTCCTCTAGTATTCCATAAATCATCATATCCAAAACCTGTGATAATTGATGTTCATATCCTGAAACCAAGTCAGGCAAACTGCTATCTGACGAAACAGTTAAATAATAGGAACGAAACATATCCTGAATCAATCGCAGATAGTCCATAGCTCGTTTCTCATCAATATGCTCTTTCAGTTTGGATTCTGATATAAGTTTTTGACAAACTTGTTCATTCAAGTCCAAAAAGATAGCTTTCTGTGGTGCAATGTCTGCTTCCAATTCTTCTGGTGTCGCAATCATTGCCTCAAAGAAAATGTGGCTATGTTCTGGGTATTGCTGATAAAATTGGTGACGTCTTTCCATATAATCAGCTAAGGAGGGCACTTGACCTTCCACCCCCAGAAACACTGCCAAAGCTTTCTCAAAACTCTCCTGAAAACAAGTTAGATAGAGGTCTGATTTCCCTGAAAAATTATGATACAAAACTCCTTTGGAAATACCATCCACTTTACAAAGTTCATTGATGACAAAACCTTGATAGCCTTTTGTAGCAAATTCAAACAAAGCAGCGGTAATGATTTTCTCTCTTCGTAGTCTTGTTTTTTCTTCTTTTCTCATGTATTTATCTCTACATTTTTTAATTATAAACCGATTGGTCTGAAATGTCAAGCAACTTTCTCAAAAATTTAACAGTCTGCTGATTGTAGCCATCATAAACAGACTGGAATCCAGTCTCAAACATATAATATACACATTCTTCGCTAAATGTTTTCACGGATATTCAAGAGTATGATAAAGGCAGCTAGAAGAAATAGCAATAAAACAAAGCTAACTGCCAGAGTTCCAAAGCTAGTAGCAATGGTTACCAAAGCTATTGTAAATAAGCTAGGTAAAACAACTGTAATGGCACCGATAGAGGATTGAACTGCTCCCATTGACTCCTCAGGTATTTGTTTAAAAATGAGTTCCTGTAATCGAGGAGAGAGGATACCTGCGAAAAAGGCATCCAAGGCACTAAAGATAAGAATCCAGTCAAAACGAACTGCCACAAAGCCAACTAAAAGGAGTAATTGGATAATAAGCGAGGCATATAGGGCTAGTTTTATGGAGATTGTATTCTTCAGATAGCCACTCACAAGGCTTCCGACAATAAGGGCTGACAATTCAAGGGTGGATAACAAGGCAAGAGATTGACCTGTTTGTAAATTCAAAAAGGGCTGATTCCTCAAAAACAGAGTAGAAACAGGAACTGTAACATTTATCACTGCTTGACTAATAGAGATAATAAACAAAACCAAGAGCACCTTATTCATATTCCATATCAATTTTGATGATTGGAGCAGATGCTGGCAAAAGGATTTTACAGAGAGTCCTTCTTGATAGCTAATCGTTTTTTCTACTTTCAAGAGGTCTGTTTTTATGAAAAGAATACCTAAAAATGCGATTAAAAAGGTCAGAGCATTCAGTAAGGAAATAGACTGGATAGATAGAATACCTAGTAAGACTCCTCCTAGAATATTACTGATTGTTTTCACTAAACTAACAGTTGACTGTTTAAATCCAATAGCTTCTGCCAGATGGTCTTGCCCAATAATTCTAATGAAAATCGGAGTGAGCATGGCGCCTGAAAAATAACTCAATGTGTCAGATAAGAGGTTAATCAGACAAATAAATGCTACTAATAACAAGGAAAAGGACTGCCCTGAAAGTGATAAAGAAACGATAGAGTAAAGCAAAAATTTTGCAAAACTAATCATTGTATATTTTAGGACACGATGATGTTGAAAATCCGCCAAAACTCCCAGAAAGATTTGCAGAACTTGAGGAAGGGTTTCTGAAATCGTGATCAGTAAAATCGCCAAAGGGGCAAAAGATGCATCTGCCACATAATTCAAAAAGGCCAGATAAAAAATCGTATCCCCAACCGTTGAAATCCACTGGTTGATGGTTAATTGCCTAAAATCTCTATTTTGAAGAAATACTTTCATCACAACTCCTTTTAAAGTTCCAGTGTATAGAAAACAAGACTTGGTTTAATATTGAACTCCAAGCCTTGCTCATATTCAGATTCATCCATTATATGATGTTCATGCCGTATTTTATAATAAATCATATCTTAAAAATACCAGACCACACTATTCCCTGCTTGTATTTAGCTTCTTTCTTTTGGACAAATTTTGCTAAATCCAACAACTCTGTCGGCGGTTCACCTTTAAAGCTCAACAATTCTTTAGAGACGGCAAAAGAAAGACGTACAGCTAACAAATCTTCATTAGTACTAGAGAACTGTTTTGCTGTTTCCAGCAATTGCTTCCTAAATTCTTCCGTCAAGCTAATTTCTTTATTATTGTATAGGGAATGAATTAACATTTGTAACTGACTTTGTTTTTCCATCGTTTACCTCATTTTATCTAGGACGCCAAGTTTCACTTTTAGTCCAGCCATTTACAGTATGCTCATAATTAAACATATACTGTACGAATTCCCATCTATAAACCACTTCTGCGACTTAGGATCTGCTTGAAGTGCTTTACAAGGATAGTATAACACGAAAATTAGCTTATTTTAGAAAATCGCATATTTGATATTTTTTCTTATAGAAATTTCAGATTTGCAATTGTTGACTACTCAATAAGTTCTTTGTATTGCTTCAAACGCAATTCGAAGAGGGCTAGCAATTGTGGATTTTCTAATACTTGCAGAGATTGGATAAATCTTTCAATCTCTTTTTGATTGCTTCCTTTGGTTTGAAGGAAAATCTTCATTTTCTTTAAAAACTGCCACAATACTTTTTCAAAAACATCGTATGGACGAAGCATGCTCTCTAGCTCAGCTTCAAAAATTGGGATATAAGAGAAAAGTTTACGCTCCATGAGTTCTGATATAATATTCAGAAATCCACTTTTCATATACAATCGATTATGTACCAACTCTTTAAATTCCCTAGATTTCTCAATTAAAGCGGTCGATAAAAATATCAAATCTTGATTGCTCAAGAAGGGCATGGTATTGCAAAAGAGATAGAGTTCAAACCAGGTCCAAGACTCAATAGCATAGAGATAGATAGTCAAAAACTCGCTATCTTCTTTTACTAATGGATAGTTCTTATTTAAGGAATGGAGTGCGTTTTTAATTACAATGGCATTCAAACGACGATAGGTCTCTGCCATCTGTTCTTGCTCGACTTCCTCCAACAGTTGCTCTAAACCAGCTATATCTTGGTGGGCAAAGCGATCCACAACCTTTCTACCAATCTGCATATGTAGGGATTCTTGATAATTGTTTAGCTTATGACCAAACTCATCAAAATTCATATTGATCCCTTGGATGGCTAGGATCAACTTATCCGCAGATAGCATAGACTGCCCTAGTTCAAACTTGGACAACTGAGAGGCTGTTAGACCAGCACAAGCCACATCTGACTGCTTGAGCTTTCTCGCCAAACGTAATTCCTTGTAAAATTCTCCCAACTCCATTCTCTCAATCATCTCACCACCTCCTATTTTTTATATAGTATATCATTATTCACAATTATTTGTCAAAATATTCTGACATTTAAGAGAGCAAAAAAGCCAGCCCTAAGCTGACTCTTTATTCCATGGTATCAAAAGCGAGACTTGGTTTGGCATTGAGGTCCAAGCTTGCAAAGTTTTCTTTGTTCCATTCGCTGACGCTGGCATAGGCAATCATACCTGCATTGTCTCCGCAGAGGCGCAGAGGTGGAATGATGACCTTGACATCTGCGATTTCGGTTGCTAGGCGTTCTCTGAGACCTTTATTGGCTGCCACACCACCTGCCACGACTAGAGTTTTAACAGGGTATTTCTCCAAAGCCTTCTTAGTTTTTGCCATGAGAATATCCAGGACAGCTGCTTGGAAGGATGCACACAAGTCCTCTGTAGACAGACTTTCTCCCTTTTGCTCGGCATTATGGTGAAGATTGATAAAGGCAGATTTCAAACCTGAGAATGAAAACTCCAGATTATCTTCCTTAATCATGGCACGAGGAAAGTCATAAATATCCTGCCCCTGATGAGCCAGCTCGTCAATCTCACGACCGGCAGGATAGGTCAAGCCCATGACACGGCCGACCTTATCATAGGCCTCACCAACCGCGTCATCTCGCGTTTCCCCAACAATCTTGTAGTCACCCGCCTCCGAAACATAAACCAACTCTGTGTGTCCACCGCTGACCAAGAGGGCTAGCAAGGGAAACTCCAAAGGCTCCACGCTCTGAGCTGCCATAAGGTGACCAGCCATGTGGTTAACGGGAATCAGCGGAAGTCCATGTGCCCAAGCAAAGGCCTTAGCAGCTGATAAACCAACTAGTAAAGCTCCCACCAAGCCAGGTCCATAGGTAACCGCCACAGCTGTTACATCGTCTTCGGTAATCCCTGCTTCTGCCAACGCCTCCTCGATGCAGGCTGTAATGACCTCGACATGGTGACGACTGGCTACTTCTGGCACTACGCCCCCAAAACGTTTGTGGCTCTCAATTTGACTAGCAATGACATTAGACAAGAGCTCATCGTCGTTTTTCAAGACGGCGACACTGGTCTCATCACAGGATGTCTCAAATGCTAAAATATATCTATCCTTCATCTATTTCTCTCTTCATGATAATGGCATCCTCGACTGGGTCATGGTAGTAGGCCTTTCGCTCAGCGATGACTGCCATCTTTTCTTTCTTGTAAAATGCTTGTGCTCGGTGATTTGACTTTCTGACTTCGAGGAAAATCTCCTTGTCTGTCGGCAATTGAGCAAACAAGGCTGATGCAATTCCCTGACCCTGATAGGTTTGTTTGACAGCGATTTGCAGGACTTCTGCCTCAAAAAGATTCTCCTGCACAGCTAGAAAGCCAATCACTTCTTCCCCATCATAAGCTAGAGCATACCAAGTCTGGTCTTGGGACAGGTCTGCTTGGATTTGTTCCAGCGTCCAAGGACTGACTGGGTAAACAGCTATCATAACAGCGTAGATGGCTTGAGCCAGATCAGGTTGCTGGTGAGTTCGTTTGATTTCTATCATAGGCGTTTAATGTAGGACTTACCAGACTCGGTATGGTTCTTGAGCCAGTTTTCCTCAGCCTCAACACGCTTGAGGTAGTTCGGCACAAAATCATGCAAGGAGTCTGCTTCCTTGTCCCAAGCCAAAAGAGCAAGATTGGCTGCATTAGGCAAGGTTTCTTTGTAATTAGTCCTTGGCAAGTGTTCTTGAATCTGCTCCACAAAGGGGGCAACTTCTCCGACAAAGGTTACCTGACTAGCACCCTTAACTTTCTCTAACACCTCTTCAAAAGATAGGTGCGCTTCTGGCATGACAGGTTTGGCATTTTCATAAAATCCTGCATAAACATTGTTGCGACGCGCATCCATCAAGGGAACGAACAAGCCTTCTTGTTGGTAGGGCACCAGAGCCAAGAGGCTAGACATACCAACTAACTCAATGTTCAGGGTATGAGCCAAAGTCTTGGCAGTTGCTACCGCGATTCGCAAACCTGTGTAGCTACCTGGCCCTTCCGCCACCACGATTCGGTCCAAATCCTTGGGTGTCCAATCCAAACTTGCCATCAAAAAATCGATGGCAGGCATAAGGGTAATACTGTGATTTTTCTTAATATTAATCGTCGTCTCGGCAAGAACCTGCTTGTCCTCTAAAATAGCGAGAGAAAGAGCCTTGCTGGACGTATCAAAAGCTAATACTTTCATAACACATTCCTATCTTTTTGTCTGCTTACTATTATACTACAAAAGCTGGCACATGGGAATTTTCTTTGCCCCCAAACAAAAATGCCCCAGCATGAGCAGGGCATCTAAGCATTTAATCCAAAGTAAAATACAAACCAAACGACATAGGTTACGAGGAGGAGAAAAAGCGAGTAGAGAGTCACAAAGGTAATTTTCCACAAGAACTTGGTTTGTCGTCGTTCCAGTTTGGCAAATAGAAGATTCCCCGCATAAACGCAAGCAACAAAAACAATAAAAGCTACCAAGCGAGCTCCGATAGCAAAAGCAAATAAGTTATACATAGGGCAACCTCCTTTACTTAAAATCTATAGTGAATTAAGACAAACGATAAATTCCACTTCCATTTTCAAAATAACATATTTTCTTTATTTTTGCAAACGATTACCAAAGAAATCGTCCTGTGACTTTCTCGTTTCCGTCTTTTACTAATTTTTCATTTTGTGGTATAATTGAAATAATTGTAACGAATCAAGGTCAATCTAGACACAAAATGGAATGAAATCAAGCAAATCTATGCTAAAAGTTTGGAATAAGCTGACCTGTAAAATAGAAAGGAACTATATGATTTACAAAGTTTTTTATCAAGAAACAAAAGAACGTAGCCCACGTCGTGAAACAACACGCGCACTATACCTAGACATCGATGCTAACTCAGAACTTGAGGGCCGTATCGCTGCTCGCCAACTTGTCGAAGAAAATCGCCCAGAGTACAATATCGAGTATATCGAACTCTTGTCTGACAAATTGCTAGATTACGAAAAAGAAACTGGCGCCTTCGAAATTACGGAGTTCTAATATGGCCTACACTCTTAAACCTGAAGAAGTCGGCGTTTTTGCCATCGGTGGTCTGGGAGAAATCGGGAAAAACACATACGGAATTGAATACCAAGACGAGATTATCATCGTCGATGCTGGGATTAAATTCCCAGAAGATGACTTGCTTGGTATCGACTATGTTATCCCTGACTACTCTTACATAGTCGACAATATCGACCGCGTCAAGGCTGTTTTGATTACCCACGGACACGAGGACCACATCGGTGGGATTCCTTTCCTACTCAAGCAAGCAAATGTCCCTATCTATGCTGGACCGCTTGCCTTGGCTTTGATCCGTGGAAAACTCGAAGAACACGGCCTCTTGCGCAACGCCAAACTTTACGAAATCAACCACAATACTGAGTTGACCTTTAAAAATCTCAAGGCAACTTTCTTTAGAACGACTCACTCTATTCCAGAACCTTTGGGGATTGTCATTCATACTCCTCAAGGGAAAATTGTCTGTACGGGTGACTTCAAGTTTGACTTAACACCAGTTGGTGAACCAGCAGATTTGCACCGTATGGCAGCTCTTGGTGAAGACGGTGTACTCTGTCTCCTGTCTGACTCGACAAATGCAGAAATTCCAACCTTTACCAACTCTGAAAAAGTCGTTGGCCAGTCCATCATGAAGATTATCCAAGGCATAGAGGGACGTATCATCTTTGCATCCTTTGCCTCAAATATCTTCCGTCTCCAACAAGCAACAGAAGCCGCTGTTAAGACTGGACGCAAGATTGCGGTCTTTGGTCGTTCTATGGAAAAGGCCATTGTCAACGGAATCGACCTTGGCTACATCAAAGCTCCTAAGGGAACCTTTATCGAGCCAAATGAAATAAAAGACTACCCTGCAGGCGAGGTTCTCATCCTCTGTACAGGTAGTCAGGGCGAGCCAATGGCAGCCCTCTCTCGTATCGCCAACGGAACCCACCGTCAGGTACAACTCCAACCCGGTGATACGGTTATCTTCTCTTCTAGCCCAATCCCTGGAAACACTACTAGCGTCAACAAGCTGATTAACATCATTTCAGAAGCTGGTGTCGAAGTTATCCACGGTAAGGTTAACAATATCCATACATCTGGACACGGTGGCCAACAAGAGCAAAAACTTATGCTCCGCTTGATTAAGCCAAAATACTTCATGCCTGTTCACGGTGAATACCGCATGCAAAAAGTCCATGCTGGACTTGCGGTGGATACTGGTGTTGAGAAGGACAATATCTTTATCATGAGCAATGGTGATGTGCTTGCCCTTACTGCTAACTCAGCTCGTATTGCAGGTCATTTCAACGCCCAAGACATCTATGTCGATGGAAATCGTATCGGTGAAATCGGCGCAGCTGTCCTCAAAGATCGTCGTGATCTATCTGAAGACGGTGTCGTTCTGGCAGTCGCAACTGTTGACTTCAAATCGCAGATGATTCTATCTGGTCCAGACATCCTCAGTCGAGGCTTTGTCTACATGAGAGAGTCTGGCGACTTGATTCGCCAAAGTCAGCGTATCCTTTTCAATGCCATTCGTATCGCACTGAAAAACAAGGATGCTAGCGTGCAATCTGTCAATGGTGCCATTGTCAACGCTATTCGCCCCTTCCTCTATGAAAATACCGAACGTGAACCGATTATTATCCCGATGATCCTCACACCAGATGAAGAATAATACTCTTCGAAAATCTCTTCAAACCACGTCAGCTTCGCCTTGCCGTATATATGTTACTGACTTTGTCAGTTCTATCTACAACCTCAAAGCAGTGCTTTGAGCAACCTACGGCTAGCTTCCTAGTTTGCTCTTTGATTTTTATTGAGTACAAGTCAACAAAACAGCCCCGTCTTCGGAGCTGTTTTTTCTCTATGCTTTCTTTTGAGATTAAAACTCAATAAAAATCGAAATCAGACTAGAAGGTTAGGCGAAAGCATAACTTGAGTTAGGTGAGCCGAAGCCGACGACGTATCATTTTGATTTTTGAAGAGTTTTAGAAATACTACGATTTTTACCTTCCAAATACACCATCAAAATAGAAATATCTGCTGGGTTTACTCCCGAAATACGGCTGGCTTGGCCGATGGTTTCTGGATTGATAAGTTTGAACTTCTGACGGGCTTCGGTTGCGATAGAATCAATGTCATCCCAATCAATATTGGCTGGAATGCGTTTTTCTTCCATGCGTTTCATCTTGGCAACCTGATCCATAGCTTTTGAGATGTAACCCTCATATTTGATTTCTGTTTCAATCAATTCGATAATCTTGTCATCCAAGTCCTCTGCAGCTGGTCCGATGAAGGCCACCACATCTTGGTAAGAAACTTCTGGACGGCGAAGGAATTCCTTGGCTGTCACTGCATCTGTCAACGGCTTGAAGCCCATCTCCTCAACCTTGGCATTGGTTTCCTTGACTGGCTTGAGTTTGATGCTGTCTAGGCGCTTCATCTCATTATCAAATTGATTTTTCTTGATTTCAAAGCGAGCCCAGCGTTCATCATCAACAAGTCCAATCTCGCGTCCCATCTCTGTCAAACGCATATCGGCATTATCATGGCGGAGAATGAGACGGTATTCAGCACGACTGGTCAAGAGACGGTAAGGTTCAATAGTTCCCTTGGTCACCAAGTCATCAATCATGACCCCGATATAACCGTCACTGCGTTTCAAAATCAACTCAGGCTTGCCTTGGACTTTCAGCGCTGCGTTGATACCCGCGATAATCCCTTGACCTGCTGCCTCTTCATATCCAGATGTACCATTTGTCTGACCAGCAGTGAAAAGTCCTGAGATTTTCTTGGTTTCCAGAGTCGCACGCAACTGATGAGGCAAGACCATATCATACTCAATGGCATAACCTGTTCGCATCATCTCAGCATTTTCCAGACCTTTAATGGAATGAACCAGCTCACGTTGGACATCCTCAGGCAGACTGGTTGATAAACCTTGAACATAGACTTCCTCTGTATTGCGCCCTTCTGGCTCAAGGAAGAGTTGGTGACGTTCCTTGTCCGCAAAGCGCACAATCTTGTCCTCAATCGACGGACAGTAACGAGGCCCCACTCCCTTGACCACACCTGTAAACATAGGCGCACGGTGGAGGTTGTTTTGGATAATCTCATGACTGGTACCATTGGTATAGGTCAACCAGCATGGCACTTGATCTTTGACATAATCCTCATCTCGTGAAGTGTAGGAGAAATGATTAGGCGCTTCGTCTCCTGGCTGAATCTCGGTCACATCGTAATTGATTGAAGAAGCCTTGACACGTGGAGGGGTTCCTGTCTTGAAACGACCAATTTCGAGGCCCAGTTCCTTGAGATTGTCAGCAAGGTTAATAGAAGCCAAGCTGTGGTTAGGACCTGACGAGTACTTGAGGTCTCCGATGATAATTTCCCCACGGAGGGCTGTTCCTGTCGTCACGATAACAGCCTTGGCAGCATACTCTTGATGGGTCGCTGTACGAACACCGACAACCTTACCATCTTCCACCAAAATCTCATCAATCATGGTTTGACGAAGGGTCAGATTCTCTTGATTTTCAACTGTCTTGCGCATTTCCTTAGAGTAAAGTTCCTTATCAGCTTGCGCACGAAGAGCACGGACAGCTGGCCCCTTCCCTGTATTGAGCATCTTCATCTGGATGTAAGTCTTATCAATTGTTTTGGCCATTTCACCACCGAGGGCATCAACTTCACGCACAACGATCCCCTTGGCAGAACCACCGATAGAGGGGTTACAAGGCATGAAAGCCAGCATTTCAATGTTGATAGTCGCAAGCAAGACCTTACAGCCCATACGGCTAGCAGCTAAGGAAGCCTCGACCCCAGCGTGTCCCGCACCGATTACAATAATATCGTATTCTTCAGTAAAATTATATGTCATGTTTCTCTCCTATTCCTCAAGATGAATGTGTCTTAGTTGGCCGTCCCAATCTGGTAGGGCTGTTTTTAGAAAGGCTGGAACTAGGTTGATACCCTTAAGCTTGTCTAAGTCAATCCACTCACAGGGCTTCGTTTTTTCGTCTTCCTGCATGGTCAATGGAGCATCTTCAAGCAAATTCACCAGATAATGAAACTCGATATTGTGATAGGAAACACCGTCCTGTTCAAAACGATTTTCAACTACGAAAGCTAGCTGTCCAGCTTGAGCTTTGACACCCAGTTCTTCCCTCACTTCACGGACTACCGCGTCTTCCGTTTTTTCGTTAACTTGAATCGCACCGCCGATAGTATAATACTTGCCCTTGTCTTTGGTAACTAGGAGCTTGTGATTTTGGACAATCAAGGCTGTCGCCCGAACTCCAAAAATTGTATTTCCTACTTTTGTCCGAAAGTCTTGCTGAGTCATTCTTGTCCTTTCCCTTAAACGACACAAAAATAGTCAAAACTCCAAAGAAGTGCAGGACAAAAAAGCCTGCAACATCCATGAGCTTTGACCATCATTTCTATTGCTTTTATTATTGTAGCAAATTGAGAAAATTTGTCAATCTAAATGTACTGACAAACTTGTCCATCGCGGTAAGCATTGTCAATCAAACCACCACCTAGACACTCTTCGCCCTCGTAAAAGACAACTGCCTGTCCTGGTGTAATCGCGCGTTGCGGTTCTGCAAAGATGACCTCTGCCTTATCTCCTTTGACATGGATGGTCACCTTCGAATCAGGCTGACGGTAGCGGAATTTTGCTGTGCATTCTAGCGTAAATTCCTCTGGCATCTCACGAGTAAAGTGAACTTGACTGGCTTCTAGACTGGTTGACATGAGCGAATCATGATAGAATCCTTGTCCTACATAGAGAATATTCTTGCTTAGGTCTTTTCCGACAACGAACCAAGGGGCATTGTCACCACCGTGTTGCCCACCGATACCAAGTCCACCACGCTGACCAATCGTATAGTACATAAGCCCAGCATGCTCGCCCATATCGCGACCATCCACAGTCATCATGCGACCAGGCTGAGCTGGCAGGTAGTTACTGAGGAAATTTTTAAAGTTCTTTTCTCCGATAAAGCAAATCCCTGTCGAGTCTTTCTTCTTAGCAGTTGCAAGGCCTGCTTCTTCTGCTAGTCTGCGAACTTCAGGCTTTTCCAAATGTCCTAGTGGGAACATGGTTTTTTGAAGTTGTTCTTGCGAAAGTTGGCTGAGGAAATAAGTCTGATCCTTGCCATTGTCCACACCACGAAGCATGTGAACGATGCCATCCTCATCACGCGCCACTCGGGCATAATGCCCAGTCGCTACATAGTCTGCCCCCAAGGTCATGGCATAGTCCAAAAAGGCCTTAAACTTGATTTCCTTGTTGCACATAACATCTGGATTTGGCGTGCGTCCTGCACGGTATTCCGCTAGGAAATACTCAAAAACGCTGTCCCAGTACTCTTTTTCAAAATTGACAGAGTAGTAAGGAATGCCGATCTGGTCTGCTACCGCAGCCACATCCTTGTAATCTTCGGTCGCCGTACAGACGCCGTTTTCATCTGTGTCGTCCCAGTTCTTCATGAAGATACCGATCACATCGTAGCCCTGCTCCTTGAGAAGAAGAGCTGTCACCGACGAATCAACACCACCACTCATCCCTACGACAACACGTGTTTTAGAGTTCTCACTCATGGTAAGTCTCCCATCTATTCGTTTATTCACGATTGAAGGTCGTGTGTGCTTAACGATTGAAGGTCGCTTGAGCAGTATTCATTATAACATGCTTGGTTGGAGAAGACAAGAAAGAGGCTGTCAATCGACCAACCTCTTTGTAAATACATATATAATTGTTTAAAAAGAGGGTAATTTATAGCTTAATCCCTCTACTGCTTATTATCTTATTTATAAAATAAACTAAAAATGATATACTATATTGAGGAGGAATACGTACATGATCCCTTAAAGATACTACCATCCATGTACGTAGAACGATTGTGAAAAACTACAAAGATATTCTAAAATCAAAAAATACCATTTTTACTATTATCATTGTCGCAAGTATTGGACTTTTAATTGGTCTAGTCATTCACCAAGAAAACATCTTAACAGAAAGAGGCAATATTGCTTTCTTCAAACGGCAAAAAAATGAACAAGATGTCGAACAAGTAAAAAAAGCCATCAAAGATTTTAATATCGATTCTGAAACAATTATAGAAGATTGGAAAAGAATTCAAGAATTGAAGCCAAACACTGACGAAGGCAAGCAAACATTAGCAGACTTTCTTACTACTACGTCCGATAAAATCACCAATCATTATAGCGAAAAAGCTTTAAAAATGGATATAAAGGAATCCGATAGTCAGTTTGAAGATAAACAAACACTTGAAACAGCCATCACTTCCTTACAAAAAATACTAGAAATCATTAAAAGTGTTAACTCCACAAGCGAACAAGCCACTATTGATGAAAAAATAAAACCCATCCAAGAACTAATTTCTAAATTCCAAAAGCAAGTTGAAGTCTTGACCAAAAAAGAAGGACAAAAGACTGACAAAAAAGAAACAGGAACGACTAGTAGCGAGGGGGAAAGAGAAACCTATTCTTCAGGAGGAGGGAGCTACACTCCATCCTATACTGAGTCAAATGGGAGCAGATACAGTTCACAAGCGCCTGCAAGCGAACCACCTTCATCTGATAGTGCTGGCAGCAGCGGAAATGATGTGGCAAGTACACAAAATCAAGCAGCTAATACTTCAGAAGCTCAAGCAGAAACTAATACCAATAGTAACAATGCTGGAGTTCCCACAACAAACAGTGATGATCTCGCTAGTTTAGGTGGCGGAGTTACATCATTCGGTCAGCAGTAAGCAATCGGCTATCACTAATTTAATTGTCTTTTATCGAACAAAGTACATAAAAGGCTAGCAAAAACTAACTTTCCAATAAAACCACACAGTGATTCTCTCAGCTTGATTGTGTTCAAGTCTGAAAACACTGTGTGGTTTTTGAATTGTTGAACATTCAGAGATTCCATTTTTGGG
Organism: Streptococcus sp. 27098_8_109; assembly: GCF_041432295.1. Taxonomy (GTDB): domain Bacteria; phylum Bacillota; class Bacilli; order Lactobacillales; family Streptococcaceae; genus Streptococcus. The sequence goes on along the minus strand of NZ_JAPVZJ010000009.1, from coordinate 1,782 downwards.
GCAATTGTCTATCAGAATGTCCTTTTATCTGTCAATAATCCGAGAAAATCTTGTCGTTTCAAGTCGGAGAAATGTTTGGTAGAGAGACTTCCCTTTTGAAGTCCATCATCTCTGACCTGCAAATAATAGCTATGTTGGCTTGTTTTAATTGTCAAAAAATCGCCCAATACAAAAACTCTTTTCCAGTTGCGAATCTCAAATTCTTTCATCTCTGATTTTGGAATGCGGATAAGTCCTTGCCGCAAATCGCGATGGTGCTCACTTGTGAAAGTCATCCCATTCCCAAGATTTCTTATCAGCAGTTCATCTGGAGTCACCATCACCAGCGCTATTTTAGTTAAGAAAATTTCAACTGTTGGTGGTAAAATCGCCAAATTAAACCAGGGATGTAGGTAGCGATAGGCTAAGAAATAATGAGGCTCCTCACCCAATCCTAGTTGTTTATATAAGGCCTTGACCTCACTATCTAACCTCGCTTCAAAAGACACATCCGAATGCTCTTCTTCCTTCCTCTGATTAAAATAACGCATCCAGACTAGGAAACCTATAAAGACTAGGACAAATATTCCTGATAAAAGATATTTTAAATTGTAGTTCATCACTTAACCTCCTGATTCACGACTCTACATAAAGCAGAGGCCTATTTATTTTGAAAATAGTTCCATCACAACTTTAAATAAGACGGGTGTCATTAAAATTAGGATAATTCCTATCACAAATATCATAACTACTCGAAAAAGTTCCTTATTTTTAAACATTTTATCCCCCCTTTTCTAGCTACATCATAGTACTGTTAAGCCCATTTTAAAATTATACCAATCTTATTTTAGTTTTATTTTCTACTTTTTATATTACTATGATACAATATTTTTAATAGGATTTTATTATTTGTTAACTTTTTTCACGAAAAGGAGAAAATCATGCGTTATGATTTCGGAAAGGTCTATAAAGAAATACGTGAGTCAAAAGGATTGACCCAAGAAGAGATCTGTGGAAATGTTCTCTCAAGAACCAGCCTATCAAAGATTGAAAGTGGTAAAGTAACTCCTAAATATGAAAATATGGATTTTCTTCTCCGGCAAATGAATATGAGTTTTGAAGAGTTTGACTACATCTGCCATCTCTATCAGCCGAGCCAACGGACAGAAATCATGCAAACTTATCTCAATATGAATTCCATCATTGGTGGCAGTGGTCTAGTTGATTTTTTTGAAACATGCCAAAACTATCTCAAGACCCATCACGATCTGCCTATAGAAGAAATCAGGGATATGCTGGAAGTTGTCATTCATATCCGTCAACATGGTACAGAGCAACTGTCAGACCAAGTGAAACAGACTGTCAAAAAACTTTGGGAAAAAATTGAAAAACAAGATACATGGTATGAAAGCGACCTAAAAATCCTCAATACCATTCTTTTCAGCTTTCCCATTGAACACCTCCATCTCATCACTGAAAAAATCTTGCAACGCTTAGAAGTCTATAAAAACTATCAACATTTATATGACTTGCGAATGACAATCCTACTCAATCTGTCCACCATTTACTTATACCATCAAGACAAAAACATGTGTCAACAAATCTGCTATACTTTACTAGAGGATGCCAAGAACAAGAAAAGTTACGATATGCTTGCTATCTGTTATGTCCGTATCGGGATTTGTAGGGATGATTCTAAGCTTATCCAAAAAGGGTTCTCCCTTCTGGAGCTGACCGATGAAACTTCCATTCTAGCCTTTCTCAAAAAAGAAGTGGAGACCTATTATCAACCGAAAGAAATAT